>CAKUDE010000011.1 GCA_934645175.1 uncultured Oscillospiraceae bacterium | reverse complement strand
AACTCAGCGATACCTTTGACAATTTCCTCGTTATGAAGCCCGCAGAACGCCTTCTGAAAAGAAAAATGAGCACCGAAGTCCGCATTCACTTAAAGACGAGGGATGCTCAAAAAGGAAACGGCATAGCTTACGATCATGTAGGCTATGCCGTTTCTTTTTGCTCTTGTTGCGGGATATCGACTACGCCGATGAAGTTCCACCAGATGACCAAGGTCTGCTTTTTTGTACGTGTCCCGGGGACTTTCTCCGGTTTCTTCACCTCGATCTTCTCTACGAAAGAGCGGATGATCTCTGCTGTGAGTTCAGTAATATCCGTGTACCGGCGAACCATTCCCAAGAAAGAATCTACATTCAGGCGTTGTTCCCGAGCTTCCGCAATAGCCGCCTCCAGTTCGGAGACTCTTGTTTCCAATTGCTTTTGCTCGGTTTCGTAAGTAGCGGACATTCGGGAAAAACGGTCATCGGATATTTTTCCGTCGATGTTATCCTCGTAGAGCCGCTGCATGATACTATCCAGCTTCTTGATGCGTTCTTTTGCCTGAACAAGCTCCTTATTGCTGTTGCGCATCAGGCGATTGAGCTCCTTTTCGTTCTGCTTCGTGACCAGTTCAACAAATTCCGTTTCATGGGAACGTGCATAAGCCGTAATGCTCTTTAATTGCCGAAGCAGGATCTCTTCCACCTGGACATTGTGGATTTGGTGGGGAGAACACAGCCCTTGCCCCTTTCGGTAGGATGCACAGGTGAAGTACTCCTGCTCGTGTTTCCAGCCCCTCGCTCTGACTTGGTACAGTTTGGCTCCGCAGTCAGCACAGAACAGCATTCCGGAGAGTATCGGCATCTCACCGATCGGAGTAAGTCTCCTGCGCCCGTCCCGAATACGCTGGACAATATCGAATGTTTCCTGATCAATGATCGGTTCGTGGGTGTTCTCAAAGATCGACCATTCGGAAGGATCGTTCCACACGGTCTTTTTGCACTTGAAGGACTTCCTTCTTGTACGGAAATTGACTGTATGGCCCAAGTATTCGGGCTTCATCAGCAGGTCGGCTATGGTGCGTTGCTGCCAGAATCCGGGCTGTTCCGACTGCTTTGCGGGTGTCTTGATCCCAAGCGTATGCATATGTTCGGAGGGAGTCGGAATGCCACGGCGCATCAGTTCTTTCGAGATCTGCGAAGGGCCTTTTCCGGCAACGCACATTTTAAACATCTCCCGTACTACCGGGGCTGCCTCCGGGTCTATGATCCAATGGTGCTTGTCATTGGGATCTTTCAGATAGCCGTAAGGCGGATTGGTAGTCAGCGGTTTGCCGGAATTTCCTTTAGCACGGAACACAGCCTTGACTTTCTTGCTGGTGTCTTTGGCATAGAACTCGTTGAAAATGTTGATGAACGGCGTCATGTCGTTGTCCGCCTGATTGGCACTGTCTATACCGTTGTTGATGGCGATGAAGCGGATATCGTTGTTCGGGAACACCATCTCCGTGTACATACCTACCTGAAGATAGTCCCTTCCCAATCGGCTCATATCTTTCACAATAATGATGCCGATACGCCCTTCGTCGATCATACCGAGCAGGCGTTGCCAGTCAGGACGGTCAAAATTTGTTCCGCTGTAACCATCGTCTACAAAATAAGCCGTGTTGGTGAATCCGTGATCGTCGGCATACTTTTTCAGGATAGCTTTCTGGTTCACGATGCTGTTGCTTTCGCCCTGTAGATCATCGTCACGGGACAGTCTGCAGTAAAGAGCGGTGACCTTGTCTCCTGCGACAGAGAAAGACGGTCTGTTTGTTTTGGAAACGCTGATGTTCATATTCATAATAATTCTCCTTTCCGACCGTCTTCAAGCGGTACTACATATTCCCGTACTGTCGCAGAAAAAGCAAGTCATTTCTTCAATGTTTATTTGAATTTTGAGATAACTTTTCCGGAGCTGATGTGCAGTTGCCCAGGATCAGTTTTTTGACTTTTTCAAAAGCAGTTTCCCTTGCAGAATCGCTCTGTACGGAGATGACCGTGAACAGGGTGTTGCCCACGGCCATTTCCGAAACGGTGCAGGGCCTGCCTTCATATGTGCCGACCGCTGCGCTCATAGGATCACACGCTCTCTTCAATAACGGAGATCGCTTTTACGGCATCCCTGCGCACGAGTCGGGCATCGAGCAGTTCGAACGCAACATATCCTACACGACCGCTCATGGCAAAGCGCTCCTTCAGTGCTTTCATGCTGACGGGAGAGCGGTCTACGATCCAGTAGTACCGGAAGTCACCGAATAGCACGGGCTTTGCTCCGACAGCAATGTCCGGAAGTTCATTGCAGATGCGGATCGGTTTACCGAGAACGGTATCCGTGCTGCTGTTCCAAAGATAGTTGCCCGAATCATCTTTCAACTTCCGAAGTGCCGTAGCGGTGCGATCATTCATCAGCCAAGCAGCATGGGTACGATACTCCGGCTTCACAGAGAAGAACAAGTCAATGACGGCATCATAGGTCAGCGCAGATACCGCAGTTCCTATTTCCGCTCCTTCGGTCTCGTGGAGCAGCCCAAATGGCTCGTTTACACCGCTGCCGCAGATGAATGCTCTATCTTCCGCATACGCGAAAGACTTACCCATGCGCTCGGAAATGTACTTTTTGAGATCAAAGTCCGCATCAAGAGCAAACTCCTCGCTCAGTTTGAGCAGGCAGGCGATTTTGTGACTGCCGACACGGATGCGAGTATAATCCTCCTCGACATCAAAGCCGGGGATGGGTGCGCCCTCCGGGACGAAAGATGCGTAATCACGGGAATCAGCTGCCCAGATCACCGATCCGCCCTGGTACTTCTTCAGGTTCGTTGCGAGTGGACGAATGATGCTTTCCCGGACGACCACCTTACGAAGGTCGGCTTCTCCGGCGGTCGGGGCAAAGTATGTTCCGGTGACGCTGTCCATCGCATCACGCATAGCCATCTCACTGTCGAGCTTAAGTCGCATGACATTCCAGAAATGTTTATCGTATTCCTGTGTAGCCGTAATATTTCTGATCTCATTGATCGTTTTCATTATTCTTATCTCCTTTCGGTTGCTTCATCGCAGTGTCTGCATTTGTACAGACCATGAGTGGTGGCATCGAGCGGCAGTCCGCAAAGGCGTAGATCACCGCTGCAATGAGGGCATTTGAGATCGTATTCCAGGGTATCCGTGAAGCGGGTCGGGTCACAGGTGCGGAGGCGATAGCGGTGATAGATCTTTCTCCGATCGTCCTTTGCCAGATATTCCGTCATGAAGATCTTTTCGTGCTCCGCCAAGTACTCCTCGGTCAGCCAGTCGTTTTTCGGGAACAGCGTTTTACCCCCTTTGTAATTGTAAAAAGTGTAGTTTCTCATGTGCTTTTTCCTCCTCGATAGATGTTTTTCGGGTGAGTGTTAATTACCCTTTTGATTTCGCCGTTTTTGTGCGTAAGCCCCCGGGCCGTTGCCCAATGGTCAAAGCCCCGGAGATTTGAGTCCCCCCCGGGTCAATGGCGCACAGTTTATCGTCCGTGTGCGGTGAAGGTCGTGACGGTCGATAATTAAAACTCTCTTGAGAGTGATATACCGAATACCACACTATAAAGGGTTTTATGAAGAGAGCGTCACCGAGCTTCACCTTGGCGTGTTACTCATCCGCAGCGAACACAGATGCGAACTCTGACTTGAGCCGCAGGCCGAGAACTATGCGTCCCTTTTTCGTGTGCTTTCTCTCGAAACCGGAGGTGTCGACCGCTGCGTAAAAGTCCGTGGTGGAACGGGTGTATTCTCCGCTTCGGCCGCAAAAGCTGCGATATGCGGCGTACAGATCACCGGAGCGCTCACTGTAGGTATCGCCGACCTCGCAGCACTCCTCCAGAAAGTGCGTCAGCCAGTCGCTGTTTTCCCGATAAAGTGCCGTGGCTTTCTTAACACATTCCGGTTGAGCGATGCGGAAGTTGTCCGAGATAACTTTCTCGGCTCCCTCGATCATCCACGCAAGAACGGCAGGACCGGCATTGTCGAAAAGGTAGTCGGCGTAGTTTTTGACATCACCGCTGCCGTCGATCCTTGCGTTGAACGGCACAACGATCAATCTGCGCCAAGTACCCGGGTCATTGGCACCGACTTTCGGCAGGTGATTCGTGTATAGAACGAGCGTATGCGTGGGCGTAAAAGCGAAGGGGTCTTTGTACTTCTTTTCGGCAAAGATCTCGTCCGTAGAACAGAACTGCTTTACAACAGATGTGTTCAGCCTCATGCCCTCTTCCAACTCGGCAGCGATCAGCAGACGTTTGCCCTTTGTCTCCGCCAGTTCCGGTTTGACATTCCTCTTGCAGCCTACCGTCAAAGCATCGGCGGAAATGTTGCCGCTGTAGGAGCCCATGACACGAGCCAGCACATTCCAGAAAGTGGATTTGCCGTTCCTGCCGTCACCGTGGGCAATGATCAGTGCCTCGATGTAGACGTGACCGATAAGCGCCAATCCGGCAATTCGCTGCACATATTCTTTCAGTTCGGCATCCCCGCAGAAAAAGGTGTGTAAGGCATTCTTCCACAGGTCTGCTCCCCAGCTGCCGGGAGAAACCGCAGTGCATTTGGTAATAAAGTCCTCGGCACGGTGCACCTGTTTGCCGTTCATGCCTTTTCGAAGGTCCACGGTATATTCTGGCGTGTTGAGCAGAAAACCGTCCTTGTCCAATTCACCGTGGTCGATCTCCACCATTGGTCGGGCCTCACGCAGTGCTGCGACCTGGTATTTGGAATCTCTGCGCTGTAGGACGAACTTTCTGTATGCAACGGCTCCACGCTGTGCATAGAGTGCGGTTTTCTGTTCCTCAGTCATGAATTCGGAAGCTTTCTTTCCGTGTGCGGCGATAACGGCTTTTGCTCCGGTCTCTTCCAGGCGTTCCTCGGCTCGGGCGAGCCGGGCTTCGGCCTCTGCGAGTTGGGTATCCGTAAACTGTTGCATCGCCGCTTGAGAGCGAGGTTTTGATTCTTGCCAGCAGACACCGTCATAGACGATGTAGTCGGTAGCCGGGGAATAGCGGACATAACTGCGGCAGTGCTTGGCAAAGGCATAGGCTTGTCCGACGTCGGAATAATCATCCGGTTTGCAAGGAGTGGGATCGTTGTATTCTTCCGGCGGCACATACCCCGGTTGAGTGGAAACCGCTTTGCCGAATTTCACGGCGCTGCTCCAGATGCTATCCAGTTCGTTCTCATCTAAAGGCGGGACGCAGCATTTCGCCTTTTCGAGAAATATCCCCCTTGCCTCATGGGTATCGCCGTACCGCTTGACCAATCTCCCGGCAATGTGGGACATGACAGTGTTTCGCCGCCCTTCGGGGATGTGTCCGTCGGGCAGCTCAGCGAAAGAGTTGCATGATGTTGGGGGATCGACCTGTGGCTCTTTCATGGCTTGAGTCTTGTCCGCCATAAAGCGGTTAAGGTTCATTGTTTTTACCTCCGTGCAGTTCGACTACCGGATCCTGTACGCCGAAGAAAAATCGTGCGGCATCCTTCGCTCCCGTGTCGAAATACGGAAAGAAAGCCATGACCGACTCTTTCAGCATACGATAATCGTCTCCGTTCGTGATCGGGTCGATGGGAAAGATGATGTGGAACCGGGGCCTCGGTGAGCGGGTGCCTTTCCACGCCATATGGTGGCGGCTGTAGACTAAGTAGAACGGGACGCCCGGAAAAGCCTTTTCCACATCCGCAGCGGTCTTCCATTCGCATTCCTCATCCGAATGATCGTTGTCGCAGTCAAACGGCAAACAATCCGAACGAATAAAATCCGCAACGGCTCTGTGATGATCTCTGTATTCGGCAAAGACCTGGTCGTACCGAACGGCTTTGCGCAGGTCCTCGACCGAAGTGATCTCCCGTTTGACCGGATAGCAGGCATTGAACTTATTGCCCCGGCAGTTTGCGGTGTACAGTGTGATTTGTCTCACGGCAGTCTCCTCCTTTCGTAAAAGTGTTTTTCATGGTGTTGTCCTCCTTCCTGAGGAAGCGTCCTCACTATACAGAGAAAAAGCAGGGGTTTTGTCAGGGTGTTTTCAGAAATTATTTTGAAATTTCTTCTTTGCCGCATCCAGGCTTTCTTTTACGGTGCCGGCAGATGCCCCCTCCACTGCTGCGATCTCGCGCAGCGTCATATTCTCACTCAACATCCATAAACGGCGTTGCTGCGTCTCGGTCAGTAGTATGAGTGTGTTTCGGATATGCTCGGCTTCTTCCTTTCGGATAACGATGTGCTCCGGCGTGTCGAGGTAGGCAATAGAGTTACCTTCGTAGTCCAGTGCTTCAAGATGGTATAAAGCGTGGTAGTTCTCCCGGCGTTCGGCATTTCGGATGAGCCGTGCATTCTCATTAAGATACTCAATGATCCCCTTTAACGCCTCCGGCTCTCCGTCCGGTATGATGAGTTCAAAGGGTGACTCATACGGATCGTTGTAGCATATCTTCACGGTGTGTTCCTTTCCGCCCGAGAACGAAAAGAGCCGGAACGCACCGCCGCAGAATAAGGCCTGATTACGGAAAAAGGGCACACTTATCCTGGGGTACAGCCATACCTCCCGCCGAAGCGGTGAAGTATGATATGTATCCCGGCCCTTATACGTAAATCAGGCTTTGATATTATGTTTGTGTTCGAGCGGAGAAAAGAGTCCTTCACTCATAGGTAGGCCACGAAAACAGGAAAATCGAACCCCTGTTTTTCAGGAGCTTTCTATAGGTAAGCCACGAGAAAGGCAAAACGGGACGGTTTTATAGAAAAAGCTTGCATACGATTCAGAAATTTTCCGCACTGGGGGAAATCCCGGTCCCGTTGCTCACCAGAAGTCAGATCCCGATTTGACAGAAAACTTTGAAAGTTCCTCCTCTCACTTACCACCGGACATGAGAAGTGCATTTGGTCCCTTGATTTTTGAAATTCTCTTTTCATAGACCCATCTGGACAGCAATGCACACATTGGCCGAAAAAAGCAAAAAAATAAGCCCTCCCACAGAAAAATTCTGCAAGAAAGGCGTTAAAGATGTTGAAAAATTCACTTCATCGTGATATACTATAAAGAAGAAGTGGAGGTGCTTTCGTGGCGGTAAGTTACAAAAAACTTTTCCACATGTTGATTGACCGGGGTATAACCAATACACAGCTTCAAAAAATGGCAGGATACAGTGCAAATATTACTACTCGCCTGAAAAATGACACCTATATTTCACTTGAGTCCATAGAAAAAATCTGTGTAGTCCTTAACTGTGGTGTGGATGACATTCTGGAGTTCGTACCCAATCAACCAATATAAAAGTACAACTGTCGTAATATAGACCAACGATCCGGCGTCTGCCGGTGCTAACATGAGCTACGGCTCGGTCTATGAAAAATAAGCGAGCTGACCGCATGACGGTCAAAGGAGGGCTTTATTATGCAAAAGACGATTTGCGAGTTATTCGCAGGCGTCGGCGGATTCCGATTGGGATTCTACCGACTTGGATCAGGCTGGGAGACTACGTGGTTCTCACAGTGGGAAGCTATATCAAAATCAGAATGATATCCATGGGTCTTGTGCAGCAATGCGCAAGACCCATGGTCGTTCATAATGAAATCATAGAAAAGGAGTTGGAAGCAGTGGAGGGAACACAGTATGTGACCAAAGAATCGATTCTGCGGCGTGCGCAGGAGATCAAGGGTATCCCGCTCCGGGATGTCGATAAAACTGGTCGTTTGGCCACGGGAAAAGGCGCTATCGGAACTGTTATCGAAGAGAGCTGGTTTGGCTACACGCCCAACTCCGAGTCTGAGCCAGACTTCCCGGAAGCTGGCGTAGAACTGAAGGTCACGCCCTACCTACGTGGAAAAAACGGAATCCGTGCCAAGGAACGGCTGGTCTGCAATATCATCAACTATATGGAGGAGTACGATAAGACCTTCCAAACCAGTGCCTTTTGGCATAAATTTCGGTTGCTTGAACAATTTTTGCTTCAAAATATTGTCTAACTTTTTGGGGTCACTTCAAATCCGGTGCCCCAGCTGATAAAATCTCGCCAGATAACATCATTGACTACTATAACACACGACTTTTCGCAGACCAATTAAAAGGAATGTTTGCGGAAACGATTGTGCTTGTTGAAGGCGCAACGGAATTTTTTGCCTTACCAGTATATCTGAAACGAATAGGCTTCTCTTTAGCCGAACACGGTGTTGAAATCGTCAATTGTCGAGGCAAAGAATCCATACCATTATTTTGGCGGCTGTTTAACGCGTACGGTTACAATTGCTATTTTATCTTTGATGGAGATGGAAAAGCAACTGAAAACACCAAAATATTCAAAGGAATAATAAACACGGACATATGGGAAACAGCTGCTGAAAAATATGTTAAGACGAGCAAGTATGCGTATTTCGGGGTCGATTTTGAAAAGTATTTTCGGGCATCTATGACAGAATACGGTTCTCTAGAGCAACAAATCACAGAGAAATACCATGTAACTTCAAAGCCAGGCAAAGCTAAAGCAATTGCACAGCACTGCGAAGAAATCCCAAGTTTAATTACCGAACTCAAGCAAGAGCTCGAAATAATCGAGTTGCTCGGGTAACAAAAAAGACCACACAGCGGGCGATGAAGCCTTTTGTGTGGTCTTTCTGTTGGCACCGCTTGAAGACGTCACTAAAAACGGTTAATTTGAACTGTCGTTAAGTGAGTGCCTCCAACACCAAGTCCTTTTGCACAGCGACCAGGGTGTTCAGTACTCATCCGCAGGTTATTGCAACCTACTTAAAGAATACAATGTAATCCAAAGTATGTCAAGAGCAGGAAATCCTCACGACAACGCAGTTATGGAAAGTTTTTGGGGGCGCTTCAAGGACACGCTACGCAAGCATTTCCGTTACTGGGAGAGGGATGATCTGAGGTCTACCATTGAACAGGCAATCTACTATTTCAACAACGAACGTCCCGTCCGCAAACTAAATGGAAAACCACCAGTCCTGTTCAGAACAGAACTGGTGGCTTAAGAAATTTTGTGTCTACTAACTATTGACTACTTCAGGGGACGCTGCTCCGGCGGCATATCGGTCTGGCGGACGATCTTCATCGATGGCCGGTGAAAATACGCAAGGGAACCCTCCGGGTTCCCTTGCGCGTTTCTATCCCCGCCCGATGGGCGATGTACTCGTCAGAGCTTTGCCAGCTCCACGGCGGTCTGCGCCGCAAGGCGGGCGTTGTTGTATACGAGCTGAATGTTGGCGTCCAGACTGTCGCCGCCGGTCAGCTCCTTGACCTTGGCCAGCAGGAAAGGCGTTGTCGCCTTGCCGTGGATTCCCTTGGCCTTGCATTCGGCGATGGCTTCGTCGATCGCGCCGTTGATGAGCTTCGGATCCATGGAGTATTCTTCGGGGATGGGATTCGTTACGAGCATACCGCCGCGCAGACCGAGCGCCTGCTGCGTGGCCAACGCTTTGGCCAGCTCTGCGGGGCTGTCCACGCGATAATCCACGCCGAAGCCGGAGCTGCGCGTGTAGAAAGCGGGCAGCTCATCCGTACCGTAGCCAAGCACGGGAACGCCCTTTGTTTCCAGGTATTCCAGCGTCAGGCCGAGATCGAGAATGGACTTCGCTCCCGCGCAGATGACCATCACGGGCGTGCTTGCCAGCTCCTCCAGATCGGCGGAGATGTCCATGGTCGTTTCCGCGCCGCGATGCACGCCGCCGATGCCGCCGGTGGCAAAGATGCGGATGCCCGCCATATGTGCGATCATCATCGTCGTGGTGACGGTTGTCGCGCCGTCGGCGCCGCGCGCGCAGAGCATGGTCAGATCGCGGCGGGAGGCCTTGGCGATGGCCGTACCCTTTTTGCCGAAGTATTCGATCTCGTCTTCGGTCAGACCGGCCTTCAGACGGCCGCCGATGATGGCAATGGTTGCCGGGACGGCGCCGTTTTCACGGATAATCCGCTCGACCTCCAGCGCGGTTTTCACATTCTGCGGGTAGGGCATACCATGAGAAATAATGGTCGATTCGAGCGCGACGACGGGTTTACCGGCGGCGAGCGCCTCCTTGACCTCGGGCTTGATGTCCAGATAGGGATTCATAAATCGTTCCTCCTTGTTGATTTATTTGCTCCGCGCCGACTCCATGCGCGACCGCAGCGCGGAGGCACAGAGCGTGCGGGAGATGGTGTCTTCGGATTCGACGGTAATGGCGGCTGCAGCGGCGGCGGCGCGGGCGCTTTCGCCCAGACTCGCGCCGGAGAGATAGCTCCACGCAAGCGCGGCGGTAAAGCTGTCGCCTGCACCGGTGGCATTTTTCATCTGTGCCGGGCAGCAGGGGATATGCAGCAGCGTGCCGCCCTCGGCAGCCAGAACGCCGTCTGCGCCAAGCGAGATGAACACACGCCGGATACCCATTGCCAGAAGCCGCCGCGCGGCGGCGTGCAGACTCGGCTCGTCCGTAATATGCACGCCGCTGAGCAGCTCCGCCTCCATGCGGTTGGGCTTGAAGGTATGCAGCCGCGGCAGCAACGCACGCAGCTTCTCCGCTTTGGCGACGGAAACGGGGTCGGCAAACAGCGGTACGCGGCAATTCTCCGCCAGAAAATCGATGGCATTCTGCGGCAGATTTGCATCGACCACGGCCAGTGCCGCGCCGTTGATGCGGGAAAGCTGCGTGCGCAGATAGTTTGCGTCGATGGCCTCGCAGATTTCCATATCGCTCACGGCGAGCGCCATGTCGCCGGAGGGGTCGCTGAGGAACAGATAGGTTGAGCTCCGGCCGCCGGGAACACGCCGTGCGCCGCTCAGATCAATACCGAGGCTCCGGCAGGATTCTTCAATGCGGCGCGCGTTTGCGTCGTCGCCCAGCGCGGTCAAAAGCTGCGTGTTTACGCCCAGAAGGGCCATATTGTGCGCGATGTTCCGCCCGACGCCGCCGAGGCTGACGTGAACCGTTCCGGGGTTGGAGTCCCGTGCTACGAGCGGACGCAGGGCACGGCCGCCAATGTCGATGTTTGCGCCGCCGATCACGACGGCGTAACGTTCTTCTTGCATATTTTTTCATCCCTTTGCAGGAAATGCCGTATAACGATCCGTCCTGACCGCTGGCTTCCGGCTCAATCTGCATTGTATCACAAAAATCCGGAATGTCCAGCTTTTTTTCATAGTGCGTGCGGCAGGGGAATACAGTAGGACGGGAGGGGATGACAATGACACTTCTGGAGCTGGCGCTGCGCCGTGCGGAGGCGGCGTCCGTAGAGGCGTTTCAGCGTGCGTCGGGACTTGCACCCACAGGTATGCTTGACGTGCAGACCATGCAGGCGCTTGAGCCGTACCTGACGGGCTTTGTGCGCTACCGCGTGCGCGCAGGGGAGACGATTTACCGCCTGGCAGAGCGCTATGGTACGACACAACGGGCAATTTTGACCGCAAATCCGGGCATTGAACCGCGCCGCCTGACGGTTGGGCAGGAGCTGATTATTCCGCTGGGCTTTTCCGTCGTGCCGACGGATATGGCGTTTACCTCGGAGCTGTTGGCGCTGTGTGTGCAGGGGCTGACCGCGCGCTATCCGTTTCTCACGCAGAGAACGCTGACGAAAACACGCTTCGGCCGCCCTGTTACGCTGCTGCGCCTCGGCAGCGGGCAGCGCAGCGTGCTTTACAACGCCAGCCACCACGCGAACGAATGGATCACGACGCCGGTTCTGCTGAAATTCATGGAAGATTACGCTGCGGCCGTCGCGGCGGGCGGAACGATCTTCGGGCAGGATGCTGCGGCGCTTTTCCGCCGCACGCAGCTTTATTGCGTGCCGATGGTCAATCCGGACGGGGTGGATCTGGTCACGGGCGCAATCCTACGCGGCAGCGAGGCCTTTGAGGAGGCCGAAGCCATTGCCGCGCGCTATCCGGCGATCCCGTTCCCGGACGGCTGGAAGGCGAATCTGTCCGGCGTGGACCTCAATCTGAATTATCCGGCCGGCTGGGAGCAGGCGCGGGAGCTGAAATATGCGCTCGGCTTCACCGGCCCGGCGCCTCGCGATTTTGTCGGCCGTGCGCCGCTGGATCAGCCGGAGTCGGCGGCGATGGCGCGCCTGACGCGCACGGTCGATCCTCACCTTACGCTGTCTTACCATACACAGGGTGAGGTGATCTATTGGAAATACCTTGACCTGGAGCCGGCCGGCGCGCGGCGTATCGGCGAACAGTTCGCCCGGCTCAGCGGGTATCTGCTGGAGGATACGCCTTACGCCTCCGGGTTCGCGGGCTACAAGGACTGGTTTATCCTGACCTTTGACCGGCCGGGTTATACCATTGAGGCGGGGCTCGGTCAGAATCCGCTTCCGATCACACAGTTTGACGAGATCTATCGGCGGAATCTCGGCGTTCTGGTGACGGGCTTACTGCTATGAGCGCCAAGCGCGCCCGCCGCAAATGCGGCAGGCGCGCTTTTTCATGATTCATTGAGCAGCGGGCGAAGCACCGCGCGGTCGTCAAAGCGTACGTCGCGCGAGGCGGTCAGGAATACCAGCTCCCGCAGTCCTGTACATACGGCGAAGCCCTGCGTATATTTTTCCACGTTTGTGCCGTCGGCGTCGGGGATATAGATCCGGCCGGTGACGGGCGCAGAGGCGAACTGCACGTCGTCCGTGACAAAGGAAATCATCAGATTGCTGCTTTCAAAGAAAGCGGTCAGCGTTCCGGCTGCGTCGGCGACCAGCTCCGCGCCGGTCTTGTCGGAACGGTAGTTGATTCTGCTGCTGGTGGGGAAACGGAAATCGGAGAAGGCAACCTCACGGAAGCCGAGACTGGAAAGCTCGCGCGCAATCTGCATCAGATAGCTCAGAGTCGTTCCGTCGGCCGGGTCAAGCCAGTAGCACTGCCGCTCATCGACCCACAGGGCGCCGTTCTGCAGCGCCAGACCGCTGGAAACGTGCTCCAGCGCGAAGGCGCGGTCGCGGAAGGCGGGGACAACGGCGATCATATAGAAGCCCTGCTCGCGCAGGTAGTCGATCAGCGTATCGACCTGCGACACGTCCGTATCCGCCAACGGCGCTCCGCCGATGGAGGTAGAGTAGTAGAAATTTCCGAAAATGCTTTTCAGCTCGATGGCGACGGCACAGCGACTGTCGAGTGACTTGACAGCAGAAAGCGCCTTCTCCGGCTCCAGAAGCATGGAGGTGGTGATGTAGTAGCCGCCCGTTTCCGAGAGTAGCCGTCCGGACTCCGACGGCTCTACCTGAATGAACGACGCATCCGGGACGCTCGGCTGTGCGGAGGCCGTGACGTTTGAGTCGTCCGGCGTCCGGCGGTCCGAAAAATCCAGATGAACGCCGTCGCGGTCATAGACCAGATACGGCTCCAGATAGACAAGCACCGCCAGTGTCAGCACGAGCAGCGCCGCCAGCGTGATGAGCAGCACCCGAAGCGATTTTTTCAGAAACAGCTTGTGACGGTAGGGGATCCTCATGCCTCCCGCCCCCTGCGCGCAAGCAGCGCGCACCACTGCGCCGTGTGCGGTGCGTCCAAAAGCTCCAGCCCTGCTGCCTCCAGCGCCGCGCGTACCTCCCGCTCACGCTCACGGACGATGCCGGAGCAGATCAGCACGCCGTCCCGGCGCAGAAAGGCCGGAATGACCGGCGCAAGCCGCACCAGAACGCCTGCGACAATATTGGCGCAGACCACATCGTAGCCGCCCTCGGAAAGACGCCGCATGGCGGCGCGGTCGTCAATGACGTTTGCCGTCTGCGCGGAGAAGCGCGTGCGGTCAAAGCCGTTGAGCGCGGCGTTTTCACGCGCGATGTGTTCGGCTGCGGGATCAACATCCACGCCGATGGCGCTCTGCGCGCCAAGCAGCAGCGCCGCGATCGACAAAATGCCGCTGCCGCTGCCCAGGTCGGCCACCCGCTCTCCGCCCCGGATCACGCGCTCCAGAAGGCGCAGACAGAGCTGTGTCGAGTCGTGCTCGCCGGTACCGAAGGTCAGACCGAGGTCGAGAATCAGCGGCACGCGTCCCTGCGGCGCCTCCGGCGTCATCCATTTCGGCACGATCCACAGCCGCTCGCCGACGGCCAGCGGCCGGTAGTTCTTCTTCCATGAGTTTTCCCAGTCCTCGTCCGGCACGTTTTCCAGACGGAGCGTAAGCGGGCCGAATTCGACGCTCGGCCAGCGGATCGGAAGCGCCTGCAGGAGCGCCTGAAGCTGCGGAATCTGCCGCTCGGCTTCCTCGCCGAGCCAGAGACGCACCTGAGAAAGCCCGCGCATTTTTTCGCCGAGCGATTCGTCTACATAGTCCCAATAATCCTGAGAGGTCTCCAGAAATTGTGCGAACTGCTCGCCGTCGTCGACGGCGAAGCTGTCGAAACCCGCATCCGTCAGTGCCGTACACAAAAGATCGACACCCTGCGACGCGGTTCGGATGGTCAGTTCCGTCCATTCCATACGCCCACCCTCCTTTTCTCCTATTTTACAGGATTCCGGGCGGAAAGACAAGCCCTTTTTCCTTGACACGACCGCCGTGTTCTGGTATGATAGAGCCGCGATGTATTCTATTGAAAAGGAGGAGAAGCGGATGTTTTCCGGTACTTCCATCAGCTTCCCGCATCTCGGCATTACGATCGATCCCTCGGACGGCTTTTTCATCGGCTCATTCGAGATCAAATGGTATGGCGTCATCATCGCCTTCGGCGTGCTGCTTGCGGCAATCTACACTATGCGCCGCTGCAGGCAGTTTGGCATTTCTCAGGATGAGCTGCTCAACGTCATTCTCATCGGTCTGCCTTGCGGGATCCTCGGTGCGCGGCTGTACTATGTTGTGTTTGAGTGGGATCGCTTTTTCGGCCCGAATAACAACTGGTACGATTTCCTGAAGATTCGCGACGGCGGGCTTGCCATCTACGGCGGCGTGCTCGGCGGAGCGCTTTCGCTGTGCATTTACTGCCTGTGCAGCAAAAAGCGCCGCGGCGAATTGCTGCCGGTTCTGGACCTTTGCGGCTTCGGCCTGCTCATCGGCCAGATCTGCGGCCGCTGGGGCAACTTCTTCAACCGTGAGGCCTTCGGAAGTTATACCGACAGCCTGTTTGCCATGCGTGTGGCGGCCGACCGGGTTCCCTCGACCTCGACGGAGCTCCCGTTGCTGCTGCAAAAGGCGCAGGAGGGAGGTTATGCCGGCTTCGTTCAGGTGCAGCCGACGTTCCTGTATGAGTCCGTGTGGAATCTGATCGGTTTTGTGCTGCTGCACTTCCTGTCGAAAAAACGCCGCTTCGACGGCGAGATCTTTCTCGGCTATATCGCGTGGTACGGCCTCGGCCGCGCCATCATTGAGGGAATGCGCACCGATAGCCTCTATCTGGGGCCGCTGCGTGTCAGCCAGTGGGTCGGCGGCCTTTCCTGCCTGATTGCGCTGGGAATCATCGTTTATGTGTTGGCTGTCCGGCGACCCGACGGCAGCAAAATGCTTGTTAATCGCAGCTCTGCGGAAGGAGAAAACGAAAATGCAGCAGAATAATACGCCCTTTGAGGATTTTAAAACGATGGCCGCCGAGGCCGTCAGCAGCGCCGGAAAAGCGGCAAAATACTATTCCTTTGTGTCCAAGCAGAAGATGCTCATTCTGCGTGAGCAGGAGCGCATTCGCCGGCTGTATACCCGCCTCGGCAAAATCTGCTACAAGGATTATATTACCGATGAGGAACCGGACGAGGCGGAGTATCTGCCTTTGTATGAGCAGGTCACATCATCGTTCCGGTATATCAATGAAATGCGCGAAGCGCTCGCGCAGGCCAAGCGCGAATATCAGGGCTCGCAGGGACTGACCGTCCGCCCGGAGGAGGACGCGGCCGTGCCGGAGGCGCAGACGCCTGCCGCAGAGTCGGCGGAGACCATCTCCGAGACGGAATGACCCCGGAGACTTGAAAAAAGGAGCCGAAAGGCTCCCTTCAGATACGCCGTTGCCGCGGAAGCGGAGCGGTGTGGCAACCCGGTGCGGGGGATTACCGGAGGCGGTCACAACCTGCCGATGCAAGTTTCGCAATGACCGATGGCAATGACGCAACCGGGTTAGGTGCAAATAAAATCACCGGGAAAAGCGTCTTTGAACTGCACCCACCCTCAGAAGCAAGGGTGGGTGCGTTTTTATATTCCGACCTTACCAAAGCGTCTTGACAAATCCAACTTTTGATGTATAATTCAAATTATAAATAACGACGATTATACTTGAAGGTGCGAATATGCCGGCAAAAGCAAAAGTCACAAGAGAGATGATTATTGATACGGCCTTTGCGGTTGCCCGTGAAACCGGCGCGGAAAATATCAACGCAAGAACGGTTCCACGCAGCCCGTCATGTATCATTTTGCGACGATTGACGAGCTGGAAATGAATAATATCCGCTTTGCAATCGAAAAAGATGGAGAACAACGGGATGAACAACAAAGCCAGTATTACCGCCCTGATGAGTTCGTTCGGACGGGCGTTTCATGCAGAAAACGAAGATCATCCTGTTTTCGCGGATCATCTTGCTAAAAACCTGATGACGGAGGAAGAATACACTGCCGTCCAGGGCTATATCCTCGGCGGAGCGCAGTTCTTTGAACCGGAGATCGACCCCGCAAGGCAGGAACCGAAGGAGCTGCTGCGCAGACTTGTGAATGTCCATATTGCGCCGTCGCCGCTCTGCCGTGCAGCATATACGGAGCGGGCTCTGAAAACTGCTGTCCTGACCGGCACAAAGCAATATGTCATCCTCGGTGCAGGCATGGATACCTTTACATTCCGAGAAACGGAGTTTTTATCGAAGTACCGGGTATTCGAGGTCGATCACCCTCTGACTCAGGCGGACAAAAAGGAACGGATCGCCCGCGCCGGTTGGACGGTTCCTGACAATCTCACCTTTGTCCCCGTAGATTTCACGAAGGACAGCCTGACGGAACGGCTGATTGCAGCCGGTTTCGACCCGTCCGTAAAGTCCTTTTTCTCATGGCTCGGCGTGACCTACTACCTTTCGGCAGAAGCAATCGACACGATGCTCTCTGCGCTGTCCTCGCTTTGCGCGGACGGCAGCACGCTTGTGTTCGATTATCCGGACGAGAACTTCTTTGAGGCTCCCGAAAGGCGTGTGCAGAATACCATTCTGATGGCAAAAGCAGGCGGTGAACCGATGAAAACGGCCTTTTCCTATTCGGAGCTTGAAACGCTGCTGGAGAAGCATGGGTTTCTGATCTACGAGCTGCTGACACCGGATGATATTCAAAGGGATGTAATCGACAAGGCCGGGGCGGATCTGAAAGCCTTTGAGCATGTCAATTACTGCCTTGCTGTCAGGAAGGATTGAATTGTACGGAGGCAACTATGAAAAACACAAATCAACTGATCGGCTGCTGCGGACTGGACTACGAAACCTGTGACGCCAGAATTGCAACGATTACAAACGACAACGCCCTGCGCGAAAAAACTGCCGTGCTCTGGACAAAGTTCAACGGCGTGCCGATCACGCCGGAAATGATAAACTGCACCGGCTGCCGGATTGACGGAGCCAAAACGCCGTTCTGCGACAAGCTCTGCCCCGTGCACAACTGCGTTCGGGAAAAGAAGCTGGATACCTGCGCGGATTGCGGGCAGATGGATGGATGCGTGATACTGGGACGCATCGCCGTAAACAGCCCGTTCGTGCTGGAAAATCTGAACCGGCTCTGTCAGGCGAAGCAGAACGAAACAAATTGAGAGGCGGCAAGGATGGGTAAAATCGTCGTACTGCCGGAAAACACGACCGAGTCGTCAAAGTTCTCGACATCCCCTTCTATGCGGGAATAGACAGAGCGCTTCTGTCCGCAGACCGATTTGTACTTGCCGATGACACTCATGTGATGGACGGCGAGTTCACGCTGTTTTCATATGATAAGAGCCGGACGCTGAGATGCAGAACCGATAACCATCCTCCCTGCAATAGGGAAGGCGAGTTATCGGCTCTGTTTTTGCTCGTTTTCTGTTTGACTTCCCAATGCGGCTTTCACGGTTGCCGTGCTGTGGGAAATACCCCAATACCATATTGCCACCGCTCTCTGCCGGTTCTGCATCGCCGCCTTCTTATCGCATGGCACCTTGTTTGGAAGATCAGCAAACAGCATAGCTGAACGCTGCGCCTCGTTCACTCTTGACATTTGCGGATTTTGGTGTTACAATTAAGAAAGGTAAGAAAAGTTATACCAATCCAACCGAAAGGAGCAAACCCATGAACCAAGATGAACGGTATTATATGAGCAGCGTGAAAATCGGCCCCAAAGGACAGATTGTCATTCCCAAGGAGGCGCGGGATATGTTCGGCCTCCGGCCGGGGGACACGCTGGTGCTGATGGCAGACAAGGAGAAAGGGATTGCGTTGCAGACCGTGGACAAGCTGAACCCGCTGCTGAAGACAGTGTTCAACAGCCTGCCCGGCAAGGATGGGGAGGCAAATGACAAATGAACGTACTGGAGGTGCAGGGGCTGACGAAGCATTACCCGGCGTTTACTCTGAACGGCGTGACTTCATCAGAAAGAATCGCTGCCTGACGAAACAGACTGTGCAGCAGGAATTGCCCGATGGAAAATATAGAGATCAGGGATCACAGAGCAGTTCCGGGAAAGCAATGTACGATGTGTTACCGCTGTATCAGCTTATGCCCCGAAAAGGCAATTACTTTGCTGGGAGATCAGGTACAAGAACAATGCAGATACGAAAAATATGTTTGACCGCCGCAATGGTTGCAATCGTCGTGTCCATTGCTGCGGCTATCAGTTTTCTTGCGTACATAAGCCCGCCGAAAGACGATGTGAAAGCCTTTCATTATCCTCCGGAGTTTTTCTGTACAAGCTCAGAAAATCGTATCGACTACCAGGCAGATGGGAAATGTGCGGCCTATGCTGCTGCCTATCTCCTGCGGTACTTCGGGGAAGAAGCGGATGGAGAGGAACTGTTTCCAAAATTGAAACGACCGTTTGGCTTTACTCCGGCAAACAGCATCGCGGATGTTTTTGAGCAGTATGGGTATCAGGCAAAGGCTTATCGCGGGAGCGTTGACACTTTGAAGCAGCGACTGACGGAGGGAAATCCAATCATTGTTTTCATCCGGATTCCGGGAGATACGCACTACGCTGTCGTTGTCGGCTATGACGAGCAGTACATTTATCTGGCGGACTCTCTTGCGGAAAATGCCAACGCATTGGGTGCGCAATACAACCGGGTACTGACAACGGACGATTTTGAAGCTGTGTGGAAAACCGAAACGCTGCTTCCTGACAATATTTATATCACATCCTTAGCGTCAGAAAGAGGGAGCGCATGATGATACTCATACTTCACAGCAGAGGCAGGCTCCTACCGATTGGACATTGACCGCATGACCGGAAGCGACCGGTTCACGATGGAACTCTGTGCGGGTGATACGCTTGCGGTTCAATTTGAAACCGTAAAAGGCTCTATCTACATGGAGATCAAGGAATCGGACGGAGCACTGTTGTACGCAGGCAATGGCAAAGGAACGACAGATTTTACCGTGAGTATATCCGAGGGTGGTGTGTATTTCGTTCATGTGGAAGCGCACAACGCAAAAGGAATGATTCACATTCAGCAGGTAGATGGAAAGAAAGCGCAAGGGAACTGACTACTCGGTGCTTGAAACAACGGCACAGGAGAACCATGCGATGAGGCAGAACGAATTACCGATTGCAAATATTGACAGGCTTCATACTACCCCAATGCCTACTTTGAGTTGAATTGATGGGAGAAAATGTATATGCAGAACTTTGGAATGTCGATGCTATGGTTTTGGGTGTCCTATGCTATCGTAACGTGTATAGGCATTCTCCATACCATATTTAATATTTATGTTTTGAAAATGAAGCCGATGGACGAGAACAGTATGGGCGAAGGCTATGAGAAAACAAAGCCGTGGCATCCACTATACAATATCATTCTGTTTTCAATCTTCGGTTGGCTATATATGAGCAGTCTTGCAGAGCCGACTTTAACCGAATCTTTGATTACGGGTGCAATATGGGTGGGAGTCTGCATGATATTTGATGTATTCGGTTGGGTGCTTATCAAACACCCGTGGAGTTTATCTTTCAAAGAGTTCTATGTGGACTATCAGCCATGGATTACGCTCATATACCTTGCGATATTCGCAGGGCCTGTGGTTGGATATTTGTTTACGCTGATTTAATCGCCAAATTCGAATATTGGAGGTAACTATGGAACAAACACTTTTTGAAATCGTTCGTGCGCAGGCAGAGGATGCCGCCGCATTATTGGAGTATCTGAAGATCATTGGCGGAGAAACAGACAACCTCAGCTTCGGTTCGGAGGGCGTACCGCTTGACGAAGAAGCCGAGAGATCCTATCTCGATATGCAGGCGAAGTCGCACGATCATATCCAGTTGTTTGCCAAAGTAAACGGGGAAATCATCGGTACCGCCAGCCTCAACCGTAAGCCGGGGCGTATGTACCACCGTGCAGAATTCGGCATCAGCCTGAAAAAAGCATGGTGGGGCTGCGGCGCGGCAACTGTACTGGCACAGGGTGTGCTTGATTTTGCGCAGGAAGCCGGGATAGAACAGGTGAATCTCGAAGTGCGTAGTGACAACAAACGCGCTATTGCGTTGTATGAAAAGCTCGGCTTCCGCAAGCTGTGTACATTCCCCGGCTTTTTCAAGATCAACGGAGAACTGATTGATTTTGATTTCATGAATCTCGATCTCTGCCCTGCTGCGTCAACGGAGGCGACCGGAGAGGCGAAGTGAAACTTACGGCTTTTGGGCAGGAAGGCTTTGTCAATCGCCCAAAAGAATGCCGTTTCTCCGGCAATGCTATTATATGCGTTTCTTTTCGGTTATCCGCCTCATAATCAAAACAGCAAATGTGCCTTGCTCCTGCAGAGTGTTTTTTGACTCGCAGGAAATACGGATAGGTTGGCGAGAAATTTGCTGCCGCAAAACAGTGGCTGAACGGCTTTCCGGAGCGAGGGATCGTTTCGAGGCAAAAAAAGAAGCCTTGAAAACCAAGGCTTCTTTCTGGAGCTGCTATCCAGATTCGAACTGGAGACCTCATCCTTACCAAGGATGCGCTCTACCTACTGAGCTATAGCAGCATATTTATCTTGTGACAGCTTGCATATTATAGCAAACATCCGCGGTGGTGTCAATAGCTTTTTTCTGTTTTTTCGGATTTTTTGTAAAATCACGGTGGGGCTTGCATTTTTGCCTCGGGTTTGCTATGCTTAGAATAAAACGAAGGAAAACCGACGGAGGGAATCCTATGGACACTTTACTGATTGTGATCGATTATCAGAACGACTTCGTTACCGGTGCGCTCGGGACGAAGGAGGCGCAGGCGCTGCTGCCTGCGCTCAACGAGCGGCTGCGCACGGCCGGGCGGGTCGCCTATACGCTCGACTCCCACGGGGAGAACTATCTGGCTACGCGGGAAGGCCGGGCTCTGCCGGTGGCTCACTGCCTGCGCGGGAGCTGGGGACATGCGCCCGCCGACGGACTGGAGCTGCCAGCCGGGAGCGTCTGCATCGAAAAGCCGACCTTTGGCTCGACGCTTCTCGGCGAATATGTGCGTAATTTGTACGAAGCGGGCGAGATCGGTGCCGTAGAGCTGGCGGGCGTCTGCACGGACATCTGTGTGATTTCCAACGCGCTGCTGCTGCGTGCGTTCTGTCCGGAGCTGCCGATTGCGGTCAACGCACGGCTGTGCGCGGGCGTGACCCCGCAGAGCCATGACACCGCGTTGCGCGCCATGCGCGCCTGCCAGATCGAGATTCTGGAATAAGACTTTCCCGATACGCTGTACGGCGGAGCCGACGGGCTCCGCCGTTTTTGTCGTATTCCGGTTTTTTTAGACAGAAGCGCATAATTGACGCACAAAGCGAGGAAAAATTTCCTTGCAAGCGGATGCGCCCTGTGATAAAATGGGTACGATATTTTTGTGGCGGAACAGGGGGCGGAAATGTGCCGAAAAAGCTGTTTCATTTCGTCTATGCGCTCCACTATATCACGCAGGCGGCCTTTGCGCTCGTGTTCCCTGCGGGACTGATCGTCCTGCTCGGCTGGCTGATGACCAACCGTTGGGGCTGCGGCCGCTGGGCGGTCGTTACCGGTGTTGTGCTCGGCGCACTGTGCGGGGTATACAGTATGTTCCGCTTCATTCTGACCGCGGTAAAAACCTTTGACCCGACGCAAGGAGATGACAGTTGTGACGGAAAATCCGAATCCTCAGCCGCAGAACATTGACTCCGTGCTGCTGCCTTTTTCGCTCGATACGACAAAGGCGGCCTTCCGGCAGCTTCTGCCGGTGCTTTTAACGGAGCTGGCGCTGACGGTGCTGATGCTCGGCGTGTACGCGCTGATCGGCCAATGGTCGATCAAGATCCTGCTCGGCGCTTTGCTGGGCGCGGGGCTGTCGCTGGCGAATTTCAGCGCGATGGTTCTTACGCTTTTAAAGGCCGAACGCGCGGAAAGCCCTGCACGCGGACAGCTTGCCGCGCGCGGCAGCCTGATTCTGCGTATGCTGGCGCTCGTGGGGCTCCTGGTACTGGCGTTCAAGCTCTGGAAGCTTGACCCGCTGGCCACGCTTCTGCCTCTGTGCCTGATGCGTCTGGCGCTGTTTGCCGCGGCGTTCGGCGGGAAAAAGAAACAGGGAGGTGCGAACTGATGGAAAATGTCGGAAAGGGTGCAAGCGAGCTGTTCCGGTTTTCCTTCCTCGGCCTGTTTGACGTTACGATCACGGAGACGACCGTCTCCTCCTTTGCGGTGATGATCACGCTCATCATTGCGGCATGGCTGCTCGGCAGAAATCTGCAAAAGCGACCCGGCCGGCGTCAGGCACTGGTCGAAAAACTGGTTTCGATGCTCTATGACCTCGTTTCGTCCACGATGGGGCAACACAATCTCAATTTTGCGCCGTATATTGGCGCACTGTTCCTTTCGTCGGTCGGTGGAACCTTTATCGGCATGACGGGATTTTTGCGCAGCACGACATCGGACATCAGTACCACGCTCGTTTGGGCGCTGGCGACGACCGCACTGGTCTGGTACAACACGATCAAGCGCAACGGCGTTCTCGGCTGGCTCAAGGGCTTTACGGAGCCGATCTTTGTGATGACGCCGATGAACCTCGTCAGTGAAGTGGCGCAGCCGCTGTCGCTGGCTTTCCGTCATTTCGGCAATGTGGCCGGCGGCGGCGTTCTGACCTCGCTGATCTACGCGGCGCTGGCGCTGCTGAGCTCCGTGGCGCTCGGCTGGGTGCCGAATCAGTTCATCGCAAGCATCCCCATCCTGCAGGTAGGCATCCCGGCGATCCTGTCGATTTATTTCGACGTTTTTTCCGGCTTCATTCAGGCGCTGGTGTTCTGTATGCTGACCATGGTTTATGTCGGCGCGGCCTGCCCTCCGCCGGAGGAAAAGCCGGCCGCCGTCGGATGACGGCTGTCTGTCGTTCAACTTGTAAACAAACACCCGATATATTAAATTAAAAAACTCAGGAGGAAACTACAATGGAACTCGCAAGAGGTTTAATTGCAATCGGCGCAGGTCTCTGCATGGGCATCGGCGCTATCGGCCCGGCTATCGGCGAAGGCAATGCCGTCGGTAAAGCGCTGGAGGGCATGGCCCGTCAGCCCGACGCGGCCGGAACGCTGCGCACCAACATGATCCTCGGCTGCGCCATCACCGAAACCACCGGTATTTATTCGCTGGTCGTCGCGCTTCTTCTGATCTTCGCGTTCTGAGCCGTATCTCTCGGAACCGTAGAAAGGAGGGATTGCCTTGTACCTTTTCGGTGAATCCGGCGACTTCATCTCGCTGGAGCTGTGGACCAGTATCTTTACCCTGTGCAATCTGCTCATTCTGTTCTTCGTGCTGCGGAAGCTGCTGTTTAAGCCTGTGAAAAATATGATCGACTCGCGTCAGAAGGAGATCGACGATCTCTATGCGGACGCCGGGAAATCCAGGGCGGAGGCCGAAACCATGCGCGCGGAGTATGAGCAGCGGCTTGCCGCCGCGAAGCGCGAAAGCGACGAGCTGGTGCGCGACGCGCATCGCCGCGCCGAGCGGAATGCCGAGGAGATCCTGAACGATGCACGCGCACAGGCGCAGCAAACGCTTCGCCGTGCTGACGAGCAGATCGAGCAGGAGAAGCGCCGTGCGGCAAACGAGCTGAAAAACGACGTGTCCGTGATCGCGGTGGACATTGCTTCGGCGGTGCTGGCGCGCGACGTCAAGGCCGACGAGCAGAGCGAGCTGATCGATTCGTTCATTGACCGGCTGGGGCAGCGCCATGATTGACGCCGCTGTCTACGGCAAGGCGCTGTTCGACCTTGCCTGCCCCGAGGGGCGTGATGAGATCGTGCGCGGACAGCTTCATGCAGCGGCACGAGCCGTGGCACAGACGCCCGGCTATGTGACGCTGATGGACACGCCCGCCGTCGCCACCGAGGAAAAACTCACGCTGCTGCGTGAGGCCTTCGGCGAATGCGACGAATATCTGCGAAATTTTTTGTGCATTTTGTGCCGCGAGCGGTCGATGTACGCGCTCGGCGACTGCTGCGACGCCTTTGATGCGGCCTACGACGAGCATCATGGCATTCTGCGTGCGACCGCCACGACTGCCGTGGCGATGAGCGATGTGCAGCGCAGCGCCCTGTGCGACCGGCTGCACGCGCTGACCGGGCGGAAGATCGTGCTGGAAAACCATGTCGATCCGGCGCTGCTCGGCGGCGTTACGCTGCGTTACGGCAGTGTCGAGCTGGACGACAGTATCCGCGGCAGGTTGGAGCGGCTGCGCCGCAGTCTGCAAGAAACGACAGTATAAGGTTGGTGAAACAGTGAACCTGAATATTCAAGAGATCGGAAAGCTGCTGCAGGATCAGATCAAAAGCTACTCCAACATAACGCAGCAGGACGAGATCGGCTACGTCGTACAGGTCGGCGACGGCATCGCCAAGCTTCACGGCCTGGAAAAGTGCCGCGCGAACGAGCTTTTGACCTTTGAAAACGGCTCGGTCGGAATGGCGTTGAATCTGGAGGAGCATTTTGTCAGCGCGGTTGTGCTGGGCAGCGATGTCGGCATCAGTGAAGGCAGTGTGGTCAAGCGTACGGGTCGTGTCGTATCCGTGCCGGTCGGGGAGGCGCTGGTCGGCCGCGTGGTCGACGCGCTCGGCCGCCCCATTGACGGCCGCGGCCCGATCGATTTCAAGGAGCTCCGGCCCATTGAGCGCAGTGCTCCCGGCGTTATTGAGAGGAAGAGCGTTTCTGTGCCGCTGCAAACGGGCATTAAGGCCGTCGATTCCATGATCCCCATCGGCCGCGGCCAGCGCGAGCTGATTATCGGCGATCGTCAGACCGGCAAGACGGCCATTGCGCTTGATACCATTCTCAACCAGCGCGGCAAGGACGTGCTGTGCATCTATGTTGCCATCGGTCAAAAGCGCTCGACCGTTGCGCAGATTGTTGACACACTGGAGAAAAACGCCGCGATGGAGTATACCATCGTCGTGTCCGCCACGGCCTCGGAGCCTGCGCCGCTGCAATATATCGCGCCCTACTCCGGCTGCACGATGGGCGAGTACTTTATGGATCAGGGCAGAGACGTCCTGATCGTTTACGATGATCTTTCCAAGCACGCAGTAGCGTATCGTGCCATGTCGCTGCTGATCCGCCGCCCGCCCGGACGCGAGGCCTATCCCGGCGACGTCTTCTATCTGCATTCGCGTCTGCTGGAGCGTGCGGCGCGGCTGTCGCCGGAGCACGGCGGCGGATCGCTGACGGCGCTGCCCATCGTGGAAACGCAGGCCGGGGATGTTTCGGCCTATATTCCGACAAACGTGATTTCCATCACCGACGGCCAGATCTATCTGGAGCCGGAGCTGTTCCATGCGGGCGTGCGCCCGGCCATCAACCCCGGCATCTCCGTTTCCCGCGTGGGCGGCAGCGCCCAGATCAAGGCAATGAAGCAGGTTGCCGGCCCCCTGAAGCTGATGTACTCACAGTATCGTGAGCTTCAGGCCTTTGCACAGTTCGGCTCGGATCTCGACGCGGATACCCGCGCACGTCTGGCGCAGGGCGAGCGCATCGTGGAAGCGCTCAAGCAGAACCGCAACAGTCCCATAGACGCGGCGCTTCAGGTGTGCATCCTGTATGCCGTAGTCAAGGATTTGCTGGAGCAGGTGCCCGTCGGCCGTATCCGGGACTTTGAAGCCGCCCTGTTTGAGGAGCTGACGCTGCATCATCCCGAAATCCCGCGGGCTATCGGCGAGACCAAGACGCTGAGCGGGGAAAACGAAGCCGCACTGCGTACCGTCATCGGCGCCGTGAGCGCCCGCTTTACAGGATAAGGAGCGTGTTTTATGGCAGGCTCCGGAATGAAGCAAATCAAAAACCGTATCCGAAGTATTGAGAATACACGGCAGATCACAAAAGCGATGGAGCTGGTTGCCACCTCCAAGCTGCGACATGCGCGCGAGCGTGTGGAGCGTGCCAGACCCTACTGCGAGGTGCTCGGCGAGGCCATCGGCGCGCTGCGCGCGGCCGCGCGCGGCGAAACGTGCGATTACCTCGACGCACGTCCGATCGAAAAAATCTGCATCGTCGTGATCGGCGGCGACCGCGGACTTGCCGGCGGCTATAACGCCAATCTTTTCCGGCTCGTTGAGACGCAGAGGGGCGATACTCCGCTTTGCGTGCTGCCCGTCGGGAAAAAGACGCTGGAGTATTTTGAGCATCGCAACTGGGAGCGTGTGAGCGATGCCTTCGGTAAGACGGCCGATGTGGGCGTGGGCGACTGCGTGCAGCTTGCCCGCCTTCTGTGCGAGGGCTATCACGAAGGCCGATTTGATCGCGTTGTACTGGCCTATACGCAGTTCACTTCCATGCTCTCGCAGACGCCACGGCTGGAGACGCTGCTGCCGCTGCAATTTGACCCGGCGGAAACCGGCCGCTATGCCGATGCGTTGGCGGACGCCGAGCCGGAGGCGCTGCTGCACGCGATTGTACCGCAGTACGTTGCCGGTCTGCTCTACGGCGCATTGTGCGAAGCCTCGGCTTCGGAGCACGGCGCCCGCCGCACGGCAATGAACGCCGCAAACAAAAACGCCGGCGAGCTGATCGACTCGCTGACGCTTCGCTACCACCGTGCCCGCCAGGCCGCCGTCACGCAGGAGCTGACCGAGATCGTCTCCGGCGCGCAGGCGCTCTAGGCGGCCGAAAGGAGAACCGCTTATGCAAGAGAAAATCACCGGCAGAGTCATTCAGATTACCGGCCCCGTGCTGGATGTCCGGTTTCCGGACGGGCACCTTCCCGCGCTGCTGAATGCCGTCGAGATCCCGCTGGATGACGGCGGTAAGCTCGTCTGCGAGGTTGCCCAGCAGCTTGGCGACGACGTGGTGCGCTGCATTGCCATGAGCTCCACCGACGGCATGAGCCGCGGCATGGAGGCAATCGATACCGGCACGCCCATTAAGGTCCCCGTTGGTCCGGAGACGCTCGGGCGGATGTTCAATCTGCTCGGCAGGGCCATTGACGAAAAGCCCCAACCCATTACCTGTGAAAAATGGAGTATCCACCGCGACCCACCCAGCTATGAGCAGCAGGAGAGCACGACGGAGCTGCTGGAGACAGGTATCAAGGTCGTTGACCTGATCGCACCCTATGCCAAGGGCGGCAAGATCGGTCTGTTCGGCGGCGCGGGCGTGGGTAAGACCGTGCTGATTATGGAATTGATCAACAATGTTGCCCGTCAGCACGGCGGCATTTCCGTTTTTGCCGGCGTCGGCGAGCGTACCCGCGAGGGCAACGACCTGTATCACGAAATGAAAGAGTCCGGCGTGCTCGAAAAAACCGCGCTGGTCTATGGCCAGATGAACGAGCCGCCCGGAGCAAGAATGCGTGTGGCGCTTTCCGGTCTGACGATGGCGGAGTATTTCCGCGACCGCGAGAATCAGGATGTGCTGCTGTTTATCGATAATATTTTCCGCTTTACGCAGGCAGGCTCCGAGGTTTCCGCACTTCTGGGCAGAATGCCCTCCGCGGTTGGCTATCAGCCGACGCTGGCGACCGAAATGGGCGCGCTTCAGGAACGAATCACCTCCACGCGGAAGGGATCCATCACCTCCGTGCAGGCGGTCTATGTCCCCGCCGACGACCTGACCGACCCCGCGCCTGCCACCACCTTCGCCCATCTTGACGCGACGACCGTGCTGGATCGCGGCATTGCCTCGTTAGGTATTTACCCGGCGGTCGATCCGCTGGAGTCCACTTCCCGTATCCTTACGCCGGATATCGTCGGCGCGGAGCATTACGAGGTTGCGCGCGAGACGCAGCGCATTTTGCAGCGCTATCAGGAGCTGCGTGACATCATTGCCATCATGGGTATGGATGAACTGAGCGAGGAGGATAAGCTCACCGTCAGCCGCGCCAGAAAGATCCAGCGTTTCCTGTCGCAGCCGTTTTCCGTTGCGGAGCAGTTTACCGGAATGCAGGGAAAATACGTTCCGCTGCGCGAAACGATCCGCGGCTTCCGCGAGATTCTGGAGGGCAAGCATGACGATCTGCCCGAGTCTGCCTTCCTCTTTGTCGGCACGATCGACGAGGCCGTGGAGAAGGCAAAGGGGAGCGCACGATGAGCGCGTTTCACCTTCAGATCGTTACGCCGGAGGGCGTGGCCTTTGACGGAGAGGCTGAGCAGCTTACCGTGCGCACCACGGAGGGATACGTCGGTATTCTTGCCGGACATACGGATTTTGTCGCCGCGCTGGACGTTGGTCGTGCGACGGTTGTGACCGGAGGAGAACGCCGCCGGGCCGCCTGTGGAGGCGGCTTTCTGAGCGTGGAGCACGGAGAGGTGCGGCTGGTTGCCACGACCTTTGAGTATGCCGCAGACATCGATGCTGCCCGCGCCGAGGATGCAAAGAAGCGCGCACAGGCGATGTTGGCGCAGCAGCGCGATGAGCAGGAGCTGCGCATTGCGCGCGCAAAGCTCGCGCGCGCGCTGAACCGCTTGGACGTTGCGGGTAAAAACTGAACGTTTTTGCGTGTTCCCACTTGACACAATGGCGCTGCCCCGATAGAATAAGTGCATAGAACTTAGAAAAGAGGGTTATTCCATGGCAATGATTCAATGCCCGCACTGCAACGCGATGGCAGACAATTCCGACCCCTTCTGCCCGAATTGCGGCAACCGGCTTCCGCAGGATGTGCCGGCAGAGCAGCCCGTCCGAACCGCGGAGCCCGTGGTTCAGCAGCCTGTACCGCAGCAGCCCGTGCAGCCGCAGTATCAGGTTCCGCCGCAGTATCAGCCGTACTCCTACCAACAGCAGCCCGCGCAGCCGCTGCGCGTCGGCAACGGCCTCGGAACGGCCGGTATGGTGCTTGGGATTATCGCGCTTGCCTTTATGCTGCCGTTCTATCTCGGACTTGCGGAGGCCAGCCTCACGCTGATCGGCTTCGGCGCTGTCATGGCAGTGATCGCACTGGTTCTTTCCATGCCCGGTCTGGGGCTGTCCATCGGCGGTGTCTGCCGCCGCTCCCGCCCGAAGGGAAAGGCCGTTGCGGGACTGATCATGAACGGCATCGTGCTTTTTGCCTGGATATCCAGCTTCGGTGTCATCGATCGATGCTTTGCTGCGCTCTGATTCAACAGAAAAGCCTCCCGGAAGGGAGGCTTTTTTGCTGTTTATCGAAAAAAATCAGATATTGAACGCCCAGTTGCCGTTGCGGAAGATCGGTACGGTGCGGCCGTCGCGAGTATGCGCGTCGATATTCATATCGGCGGAGCCGATCATGAAATCCTCGTGGATCATGGAGTCGTTGACGCCGAGCGCGCGGCATTCCTCCAGCGTGCGGTTTTCAAAGCCGCGGATGGTGTCCATAAAGCCCCGGCCGAGTGCCAGATGGCAGGCGGCGTTCTCGTCAAACAGGGTGTTGTAGAACAGCAGGCCGGAATTCTGGATGGGGGAGTCGTAGGGAACCAATGCGCATTCGCCGAGGTAGGCGGCACCTTCGTCCATGGAGATCATCTGCCTGAGCAGCTCCTCGTTCTTTTCCGCGTGGACCTCGACGGCCTTGCCGCCCTCGAAGCGGACGGAGAAGTTTTCAATCAGCTCGCCCTGATAGGACAGCGGCTTGGTCGAATAGACAATGCCCTCGGCCTGCCCGCGCATCGGGGAGATAAAGACCTCCTCGGTCGGAATATTGGGATTAAAGAAGAAGCCCTGAAGCGAGTTTTCGCCGCCGCCCTTGAATTCCGCTTCGGGAATCATGCCGACGCGGAAATTCGTGCCGTTGGCACTGTGGTATTCCAGTGTCTCAATACCGAGTGCGTTGAGGTACTCGCAGCGCTTGGCCAGGTCCTCGTTGTGCTTACGCCACGCTTCGACGGGATCGTCGTTGACGCGGGACGCCGCCAGAATCGCCTTCCAGAGCGCTTCGATGGCCTGTGCCTTTGAGAGCTTCGGGAAGAGCTTCTTGGCCCATGCCGCGCCCGGAACGGCGGCAATGCACCACTGCTCCTTGTTCTCCAGCTTATCGAGATAAGGCTTCGTGATCTTATACTTCGAGGCTCTCGCCTTGGCGATTTTTTCCTGATTGATGCCCTTCATGCCGTCGGGATCCTCACTCATCAGGTAGATGCGGCAGGGGATGACGTCCACATAGTGCTGCAGGCGCTCAAGCTCCCATTTTTCCACGGCGGACATGGTTTTGACGCTGCGCCAGCGGGTGTGGATCTTGGCAAGAGGCTGGTAGCTCCACTCGACGGTGACGGTCTTGGCGCCCGCGCGGTAGCACTCCTCAACGACCATTTTAACGAATTCCGGCTGATCCAGCTCGGCGAAAACGCGGACTTCCTGCCCTTTTTGAACGTTAACACCGGTGGTGGCGATCAGCTTTGCATATTGGCGAAGAACGGTTTTTTTCATGAATTGCTCCTTCTTTCTGATGTCGGTGTCCCTATATTAACAGATTTGTCGGGCAATTTCAATATTGCAATCGCGAAAAAAGTGAAGTACAATGGAGAAAATGTAAAAAACGGAGGACGATCATGACCAGGCAGGATTTTTTCGAACTGACCCGGCAGGGTGTCGTGCTGCTTGACGGTGCGACCGGCTCGTGGCTCATGCGCCATGGAATGCCGCGCGGTGTGTGTACCGAGCAGTGGGTGCTCGACCACCCTCAGGTGCTTCAGCGGCTTCAGCGAGGTTATCTGGAGGCCGGCACGCAGCTTCTTCTTGCGCCGACCTTCTCAGCCAACCGCTATAGCCTCGGCCGCCACGGTTTGGCCGATCACACGGCTGAGATGAACAAAAGACTTATGTCGCTTTCGCTGGAAGTGGCGGACGGCCGCGTTCCGGTTGCCGGAGAGATGACGACGACCGGTGAGCCGATGGAGCCGAAGGGCAGTATGAGTCAGGAGGAGCTGTTTGATATTTACCGCGAGCAGGCGCGCGCCCTTGCCGAGGCGGGGGCGGATCTGATCGTGATCGAAACCATGCTCGCCGTGGATGAGACGGTCGCCGCGCTGGAGGCCGCACAGAGCGTCTGCAGTCTGCCGGTTGTGTGCAGCCTGACCGTGCAGACCGACGGCACGGCCTATTTCGGCGGCAATTGCTTTGACGCACTTGAAACGCTCCAGACGCTGGGCGCGGCTGCGGTCGGGCTGAACTGCTCTTACGGCCCGGAGCAGATGCTGCCGCTTATTTCACGCATGGCGCGCATGGCGCGTGTTCCGCTGATGGCGAAGCCGAACGCCGGAATGCCGACGCTGACCCCGGACGGCGTTGCGGTCTATCCGATGGATGCGGAGAGCTTCGCCCGGGAAACCGTCAAACTCGCGGAAGCGGGCGCAAAGCTGGTCGGCGGCTGCTGCGGCACAACGCCGGAGCATATTGCCGCACTTTACTTTCACATACAGAATTTAAACAGCAAATAGCCAAAAATCAGCATTTTTCACAAGGCGCATCTAGTGCAAATTGTGCAAAACGCTGATTTTCATCGGACAAACAAATTTTCAGGCTGAAAAACATTTTTTCTGCTTTTTTTGGGTTGATTTTTTCTTTCGGATGGGCTATACTCGGAGACGACCGGGTGTGAAACCCAGATTTTACAGGAGGTACAGATATGTACGATCGTACTTACAATTTCTCCGCCGGACCCGCGACCATGCCCGTTCCCGTGCTGGAGGAGATCCGCGACGAGCTTCTGAACTACCGCGGCGCCGGTATGGGCGTTATGGAAATGTCCCATCGCTCCAAGGTGTTCCAGCAGATCATCGACGAAGCGGAGCAGGATCTTCGTGACCTGATGGGCATCCCCGCCAATTATAAGGTGCTCTTCATCCAGGGCGGCGCAACGCTGCAGTTCGCCATGATTCCCATGAATCTGATGAAAAACGGCAAGGCGGTTTATATTGAAACCGGCGCGTGGTCCAAGAAGGCCATTGCCGAGGCGAAGAAGTACGGCGAGGTCAATGTTGCGGCCTCCTCCAAGGATCGCAACTTTGCTTACATCCCCGATTGTTCCGATTTGGACATTGCTCCGGATACCGACTATGTTTATATCTGCGAGAATGAGACCATCCACGGCACGACATGGAACAAGCTGCCCAACACCAAGGGTCATGTTTTGGTTTCCGACCAGTCCTCCATGTTCCTGAGCAAGCCCTGCAACGTCTCCGACTACGGCATGATTTACGCGGGCGTTCAGAAGAATGTCGGCCCTGCCGGCATGGTGGTCGCCATCATCCGTGAGGATCTCATCCGCGAGGACCTAGATCCCAAGACCCCCGTTTACATGATGTATAAGACCCATGCCGACAACGGCTCCATGTATAACACGCCGAACTGCTGGGCGATTTACGTTTGCGGCAAGGTCTTTAAGTATCTCAAGTCCATCGGCGGCCTGGAGGCTATGCAGCGCATCAACGAGGAGAAGGCAAAGGTCATGTACGACTTCCTCGACGCCTCCAAGATGTTCAACGGTACGGTGGATAAGGAGTTCCGCAGCCTGATGAACATTCCCTTCGTCACCGGCGACAAGGATCTCGATGCCGAGGTCATCGCCTACACGAAGGCGGCGGGCTTCGAGAACCTCAAGGGTCACAAGTCCGTCGGCGGCCTGCGCGCTTCGACCTACAACGCCATGCCCAAGGAAGGCGTGGAGGCGCTGGTGGCCTGCCTGAAGAAGTTTGAAGCAGAATATAAAAAGTAAGGAGTTTTACCATGCGTATTCTTGTTACCGACGGAATGGATAAATCCGCCATCGCCTCCCTGAAGGAAATGGGCCATGAGGTCGTTGAGCAGTTCTACGAGCCGGATCAGCTTGGCGCTGCGCTGCGTGAGTTTGACGCCGTCGTCGTCCGCTCCAAGACCAAGGTTCGCGCCAACCACATTGATGAGGCTGCCGGCGGCAAGCTCAAGCTCATCATCCGCGGCGGCGTGGGCGTTGACAATATCGACGTCAAGTATGCCGAGGAAAAGGGCATCAAGGTTATGAACACCCCGCGCGCCTCCTCTCAGTCCGTTGCGGAGCTGGCTATGGCGCATATGTTCTCCTGCGCCCGCTACATCTCCGTTGCCGGTCACACCATGCGTGAGGACAAGTGGGAGAAGAAGGCCTACGGCAAGGGCATCGAGCTTCAGGGCAAGACGCTCGGCATCGTCGGCTTCGGCCGCATCGGCCAGCACCTCGGCGTGATGGCCAAGGCCATCGGTATGAAGGTCGTTGCGTTTGACATTTTCCACATCCCCGGCATCGAGGAGCAGCTCGGTATCAACTATGTCGAGATGGATGAGCTGCTGGCGCAGTCCGACTTCATCTCCGTCCATGCCCCGGCCGTTGACGGCGGCAAGCTGATTTCCGCCGAGAACATCGCCAAGATGAAGGACGGCGTGTGCATCATCAACACCTCCCGCGGCACCAATGTCGATGAGGCCGCCCTGCTGGCCGGTCTGGAATCCGGCAAGGTTCGCGCCGCCGGCCTGGACGTCTATGCCGACGAGCCCGCAACCAATAAGGCGCTCTACAGCCATCCGATGGTCTCCTGCACGCCGCATATCGGCGCCGCCACCGTCGAGGCGCAGCAGCGTATCGGCACCGAGATCGTTTCCATTATTGAAAACTTCGGCAAGTAATTCCCCAATTCATGAAAAATCCTGCTCAGCAGGAAAAAAATAAAAGGAGCTTTGTATCCATGAACGCTTATATCGAAAGTGTCATCGCAAATGTCAAGGCTAAGCACGGCAACGAGCCGGAATTCGTGCAGACCGTTGAGGAGGTCCTTTCCTCTCTGTCTCCCGTCATCGACGCGCATCCCGAATATGTGAAAGCTGACCTGCTGAACCGTATGGTCGAGCCCGAGCGTATGTTCACCTTCCGTGTTGTCTGGATGGACGACAAGGGCGAATACCACACCAATATCGGCTACCGCTGCCAGTTCAACGGCGCGATCGGTCCGTACAAGGGCGGCCTTCGTTTCCAGAAGAACGTTTACCCCGGCATCATCAAGTTCCTCGGTTTTGAGCAGATCTTTAAGAACAGCCTGACCGGCCTGCCCATCGGCGGCGCCAAGGGCGGCTCCGACTTCGATCCCGCCGGCAAGTCCGACGCCGAAGTTATGCGCTTCTGCCAGAGCTTCATGACCGCTCTGTATCGTTACATCGGACCGGACATCGACGTTCCTGCCGGCGATATGGGCGTTGGCGGCCGCGAGATCGGCTATCTGTACGGCCAGTACCGCCGCCTGAAGGGCGTCTGGGAAAACGGCGTTCTCACGGGCAAGGGCCTGAGCTACGGCGGCTCCCTGATCCGTCCGGAAGCAACCGGCTACGGCGCTGTTTACTATCTGCAGGAAGTCCTGAAGCATGAGAATGACACCATCGACGGCAAGCGTATCGCCATCTCCGGCTACGGCAACGTCGGCTGGGGCATCATGAAGAAGGCCATGCAGCTCGGCGCGAAGGTCACCTACTTCGCCGGCCCCGACGGCTACATCCATGATCCGGATGGCGTCGCCACCGAAGAGAAGCTCAACTTCATCCTTGAGATGCGCGCGAAGGATCCGATGCACTGCAAGCCCTATGCCGACAAGTTCGGTTGTGAGTTCGTTCCCGGCGAGAAGTGCTGGGGCGTCAAGGACGTGGACATCTATATGCCCGCCGCTCTCCAGAACGACGTCCGCATGGAGTCCGCGCAGAAGATCGCGGCTTCCGGCGTGAAGTACTACATCGAAGTTGCCAATATGCCCACCACCAACGACGCTCTGAACTTCCTGCGTGAGCAGAAGCACATGATCGTCGCTCCGTCCAAGGCCGTCAATGCCGGTGGCGTCGGTGTCTCCGCCCTTGAAATGGCGCAGAACTCCGAGCGTCTGGTTTGGACCGCCGAGGAAGTCGATGCGCAGCTGCACAAGATGATGGTCAACATCCACAAGGTCTCCGCGGAAGCAGCCGAGGAGTACGGCCTGGGCTACGACCTCGTCGCAGGCGCCAACCTCGCCGGCTTCAAGAAGGTCGCCGAGGCCATGATGGAGCAGGGTATTTTCTAATTATCCCCCAATTCCATACGATAAAAGCCTCCCTTCGGGGAGGCTTTTTTGCGCAATAAGGGATGCGGAAAATCCCTTCGGCTTGCCACATCGCCTTGCTCCTCGTAATGACGCGGGGGGAAGGGCTCACCGTGCCGATTCTTGCAATACGATAAGAAAAGACGACGAAAAAGAGGCTTGACAAACCGGAGGATACATATTATAATCTAAATCAGATGTTTCAAATCAACTTCTTTTGTAGGGGGTGCTTTTCTTTGCCGCCGAAACCGAAATTTACCAAAGAAGAGATCGTGGAGGCTGCGCTGCGGCTCGTCAGCCGTGAAGGCTTGGGCGCATTGACTACGCGGAATCTCGGAACGGAGCTTGGCAGCTCTGCCAGACCGATTTTTACGGTTTTCCGAAACATGGAGCAGGTGCAGCAGGAGGTTCGCCGCGCCGCACAGGAGCGGCTGAACGATTATTTGCGCCGTGCCGCCGATTTTACTCCGGCCTTTAAGGAGGTCGGAATGCAGATGATCCGCTTTGCGCAGGAGGAGCCGAGACTTTTCCAGCTTCTGTTTATGACGGAGGGAGCAACACATGAGGGCTTCGACGATGTGTTTGCCGGCTTGGGAGAGATGGAAGCATTGTGCATCCGTCTTATCTGCGACGACTACGGGCTGCCGCAGCAGGACGCAGCTTTCCTGTTCCGGCATACCTGGATGAACTGCTTTGCGCTGGGCGTTCTGTGCGTCACGCGCCGGGTACAGTTCACCGAGGAGGAGATAGCTCGGCAGCTCGGCGAGGAATTTATGGCAATGCTGCTGTTCCTGCGTTCCGATTTGCGCAAAAAACCACCCATTGTACCGATGCGCGAGTCGCAGAAGGGCGGTTTTGAAGTAGGGAGCGTATGGAAAACACTGGAGGAAACCTGATGGAGCATATTATCGACATTGAACACCTGAACAAATCCTTTGGAGAGGTTAAGGCGGTGCGTGATTTGTCCTTTCATGTACGGAAGGGCGAGCTGTTTGCCTTTTTGGGCGTAAACGGCGCGGGCAAATCTACAACCATCTCCATTCTCTGCGGCCAGTTGAAAAAGGACAGCGGCACGGTTCGTGTTGCCGGACGGGAACTGGAGCAGGATCTGACGCAAATTACGCGCAGTCTCGGCGTGGTGTTTCAGAATTCCGTGCTGGACGCGCCTCTGTCCGTGCGGGACAATCTGCGCAGCCGCGCGGCGCTTTACGGGATCACCGGCGCGCGCTTTCGCCGCCGTCTGGAGGAGCTGACGGAGCTTCTGGAGCTTGAAACGCTCCTGAATCGGCCGGTTGGCAAGCTCTCCGGCGGTCAGCGCCGCCGTATCGATATCGCCCGTGCGCTGCTGCATGAGCCGGAGATTCTGATTCTTGACGAGCCGACGACGGGGCTTGATCCGCAGACACGGCGATTGCTGTGGAATGTGGTGACCGAGCTGCGCAGAGAGAAGGCGATGACCGTCTTCCTGACGACGCATTACATGGAAGAAGCTGCGGATGCGGACTATGTGGTCATTCTCGACAGCGGTACGATTTGCGCCGAGGGGACGCCTCTTGCGCTCAAAAACGCCTATGCAGGCGATTACATCACGCTCTACCGTGCGGATGAGGCCAAGGTCAAGGCGCTTGGTCTGCCCTACGAGCCGCTGCGCGATGCGTTCCGCATCGCCGTGCCGAATACTGCGGCCGCCACGCGTCTGATTGTGTCGGAGCCGTCGCTGTTTGAAGACTATGAAATCACAAAGGGAAAAATGGACGATGTGTTTCTTGCCGTTACCGGCAAGAAGCTGACGGGAGGTGCGCAGGGATGATGACGGGTTACGGAAATCTGGTTCGCAGAAATACAAAGCTGTTTTTCAAGGATAAGGGCACATTCTTTACCGCACTCATTACGCCCCTGATTCTGCTGGTGCTCTATGCGACCTTCCTTGCAAAGGTTTATCGCGACAGCTTCACAAGTGCGCTTCCGGAGGGCTTTCAAGTTGAGGATGCATTGCTCAACGGTACCGTTACGGCGCAGCTTATCTCGTCGCTGCTGGCGGTAAGCTGTGTGACCGTCGCTTTTTGCGCCAATCTGATGATGATCGGAGACCGGGCCTCCGGTGCAATCCGCGATTTGACCGTCACGCCGCTGCGCCGCTCGACACTGGCGCTCGGCTACTTCAGCAGCACCGCGCTTGTGACGATTATCGTCAATTTCTGTGCGCTGGCAGCCTGCCTCGGCTATCAGGCAATTCAGGGATGGTATTTCTCCGCTGCCGACATTGCCATGCTGGTGCTTGATGTGTTGCTTCTGACGCTGTTCGGGACGGCGCTCTCCTCCTGCATCAATCAGCCGCTGCGTACCAACGGTCAGGCTTCTGCGGTCGGTACCGTCGTCAGCGCGGGCTACGGCTTTTTGTGCGGCGCGTATATGCCCATTGCCAGCTTCTCTGAGGGATTACAAAAGGTGCTGGGCTTCCTGCCCGGAACCTATGGAACCGCGTTGATCCGTAATCATGCGATGGCGGGCATTTACCGTGAAATGCTGCGCGTCGGCTTCCCGGAGCAGGTGGTTGAAGGAATACGGGACGGCATTGACTGCAATCTGTATTTCTTCGGCACGCAGGTCTCCCTTGGCGCAATGTATGCCATTGTGGGTGGCGGCACCGTCCTTTGCGTCGGGCTGTATATCCTGCAGAACGCTCTGAAAAAGCGATGAGGGCGGCGGTGCTGATCGGCTGCTGCGCGCAGCTCATCTGGTTCTTCGGCTGCATTGTGACCTATCGCGTCGGTAAACGTGTCCTTGTCGACGGGATGGGCGTGAAAAGTGCCGAATTCGGGATGCTTTGCGCCTTCGCGGCAGCGCTGGTTTTGTTTATTTTCGTACCGAGCATCGGGAAATGGGCGCTGCGCGTGGTGCTGGCGTTCTGGCTGGTGATCCAGTTTTTCTGCCATTGGTATTACACGATCTTCGGAGCCACGGAGAAAAAGTTGCGCGGCTATAACAGTTGCTTCCGGGACACGATCCGGATCATTCCTGCGAGCGATACGCGCGTTATACCAGACCTTTACCACATGGTGCTTCATCTGATGCTGTGCACCAATCTGACTTTAATTCTTTTATACTGAGGAAAACATATGCTGAATATCGATCATCTGACAAAAAAATACGGCGACAAGCTCGCGGTGGACGATCTCTCGCTGCACATTGCCCCCGGCGAGATCTACGGCTTTATCGGCCACAACGGCGCGGGCAAAACGACGACGCTGCGCGCTGCAGTGGGCATTCTGCCCTTTGATTCCGGTGAGATCACCGTTTGCGGCCACTCAATCGCCCGTGAGCCCGTGGCCTGTAAGCAGCAGCTTGCCTATATTCCGGATAACCCCGACCTTTATGACTTTATGACAGGCAGACGTTATCTGGATTTTATTGCGGACATTTTCGGTGTCGGTACGGACGAGCGTAATGCGCGCATTGAGCGCTACGCGGATCTGTTTGAGCTGGCGAACGACCTCGGTCAGCCCATCGCTACCTATTCGCACGGCATGAAGCAGAAGCTCGCCATTATTTCCGCATGGCTGCACAAGCCGAAGCTGATTTTGATGGACGAACCCTTTGTGGGTCTTGATCCCAAGGCGGCGCATCTGCTCAAGGGCATGATGCGCGAGGTCTGCAACGAGGGCGGTGCGATCTTCTTTTCGACGCATGTGCTCGAGGTTGCGGAGAAGCTCTGCGATAAGGTCGCCATTATCAAGGGCGGCAGACTCATTCGCTCCGGGACGATGGAGCAGGTCAAGGGCGACGACTCGCTGGAGGAAGTGTTCCTTGAATTGGAGGAAGAGTCATGCTGAAAACACTCCTGAAAAAGCAGTTCATGGAGATCTTCCGCAGCTTTTTTTACGATGCCAAGCGCAAACGCGCCCGCAACGGCGGTGTCGGAATTATTCTGGCGTACCTGGCGACCCTGATTTTCGTCGGCGGTATCTTCGCGATTGCTGCGGCAGGGATGGCCGAGCCGCTGCTCACCGCAGGATTGGACTGGATGTATTTCTGCATTTTCGGTGTCGTCGCCATTGCACTCGGCGCCTTTGGCAGCGTATTTAATACCCATTCGGCGCTTTATTTGGCAAAGGATAATGATCTGCTGCTTTCCATGCCGATCCCCGCGCGAGCCATCATTCTCGCGCGGCTTGCGGCGGTCTATCTGATGGGTCTGATCTATTCTGCCATGGTGCTGCTCCCCGCTGCGATTGTTTACTGGTGTGTTGCGCCCTTCACCGTCGGCGGCTTGCTCGGCCCGATCGTGCTGCTGCTTTTGGTATCGCTGCTGGTGCTGGCGCTGTCCTGCCTGCTCGGATGGGTCGTTGCGAAGATCAGCGTCCGACTGAAGAATCGCAGCTTCGTCACCGTTCTTGCGTCGCTCCTGTTCATTGCCGTATACTACTTCGTCTACTTCCGGGCGCAGGAATGGATTGCCGAGCTGGTGCAAAATGCCGCGCTGGTTGCGGACGTGATCCGCGGTAAGCTCTATCCGCTCTATCTGTTCGGTCGGGTCGGGCAGGGCGATGTATTGGCCTGCCTGCTTGCTGCGGCAGTCGTCGGGCTGCTGTTTGCGCTGACTTGGCAGGTTATGACGCGCGGCTTCTTCAAGCTCGCCGCCTCCGCCAATGCAGTCAGCCGCGTGCGTGAACGGCGGACGAATGCCGACCGCCGCAGCGTCAGCTCGGCGCTGTTCGGGCGTGAGCTGAAACGCTTTACTTCAAGTGCGAACTATATGCTCAACTGCGGCATGGGGATTCTGTTCCTGCCGGTTGCAGCCGTTGCGCTTCTGCTGCGCGGCAGCGCCCTGATTGACGGCCTGCTGCAAATCTTCGGCGCGGAGGGCAATGTTTTGGTGCCGCTTGCGCTGGCGGCGCTGTGTCTTATGGCTTCAATGAACGACATGGCCGCGCCCTCCGTCTCTCTGGAGGGAAAAACGATCTGGCTGGCGCAGTCGCTGCCCGTTACGCCGTGGCAGGTGCTTCGCGCAAAGCTGCGGCTGCACCTGCTGCTTACAGCGGCGCCTGTTTTGGTGTTTGCCGTATGTATTCTGATCGTACTGCCGGTGGGCATTGTCGAGGGTGCGCTGCTGCTGGTTGACGCACTGCTGTTCGTAGCGCTCTTTGCCTGCATCGGATTGTCGCTGGGGGTCCGCATGGCAAACCTGACATGGACGAATGAACTGACGCCCATCAAGCAGAGTGCGCCGGTTATGCTGGCGCTGTTCGGCGGCTGGATCTACGCAATCATTGTCGGCGGGCTTTACCTTGTGCTGAGCCGCGCCATCGGTGCGGCAGCTTATCTGGGAATTGTCGGCGCGCTGAGCGCTGCTGCGGCGCTGCTGCTTTACCGCTGGCTGAAAACCGTCGGCGCGGCACGCTTTGCGTCTCTGTAAAACGACAGAAGCGCGGCCGATTGCGGCTTGGGTAATTCAATCCGCTGCCGCGGCTTAGATTGCTGCGTGGGAAACGGGGCACCCGTCAGGATGCCCCGTTTTAGCGTGTCAAAATGCCTGCGCCCATGTCATTCCGAGGAGCGAAGCGACGTGGGAATCTCATGTGAAACGTTTGGGGTTTGCCGTTTTTTGAAATATCAAAATAATCCTGCGAGATTGCCGCAACTTCTTCGGAGCCCGGCGATGACAGGCCGGACGTTACGGAGCATCCGTCAGGATGCTCCGTTTTTTTGGGCCTCCTCCGTGAAGACCGCTTCCTCCGCGGGAGGGGAAGTCTGTTCCATAGACGGAGCAGGCATATAGGAATGCGACAGATACAGCGCAAGCTTTGCACAGCCCGGCCCGATCAGTTCATAAAGGACGCTTGAGGCCAAAATGATCGTTTCCAACGCGCTGCCGTTTTCGCCGCCGAGGGCACGTGCGCCCATTGCGGCCAGTCCGATGGCGACGCCTGCCTGCGGAATGAGCGCCAGGCCAAGCGTATTGCGCACCCTTGCCGCTCTGCGCGTTGCCAGACACCCGAGCCACGCACCGCCGTATTTGCCGGCGATACGGGCAAAGAAGTATACCACACCGATCAGCAGCAGAGAGACGCTGCCGATGCTGCCGGTGCTGCGCGTCAGTGCGCCAAGATCGAAGTTCAGTCCGGAGCGGACGAAATAGAGCAGCAGAATGGGCGGCGAGAAGTAGTTGAGCTGGTGAAACAGGCGCTCGTCGCCCGTCAGATTGATATACACCATACCCATGGACATACAGCCCAGCAGCGGCGAAACACCCAGCGCGGCACACAGTCCGCAGAAGGCGAACAGCATTGCTACGGAGACAATCAGCCGATTGTCCGTGGAACGTTTGTGCAGCAGCAGCTTCAGGAAGAAACCGAACAGTCCGCCCAATACGAATACGCCCAGATTGCTTGCCAGCGGCAGCAGGACGCTGCCTGCGTGGAACCTGCCGCCCGACGCTGCCGTCGCCACGGAGATTGCGACGGCGTAGGCTACGAGGCCTACAATATCGTCAAGCGCGACGACCTGGAGCAGCGTATCGACAAATTCCCCCCTTGCGTGCGTTTGACGAATGGTCATTACGGTGGAAGCCGGGGCGGTAGCCGCAGCCAGCGCCGCCAGTACGAGCGAAAAGCCGTGCTCCAGTCCGAGAACCCACACGCAAAGCGCATAGACTACCGCGGAAGCAAGGAGAGACTCCAGTACGGTAATCAGGATAACACGTCCGCCGCCCTGCCGAAGGGCGGCTACACGGAAGTATTCTCCCGTACTGAAAGCAATGAATGCCAGCGCGATGTCGGAGAGGAAATCCATGCCTTCAATGATGTTTTTCGGCACGAGATTCAGGCAGTACGGACCGAGCAGGATCCCCGCGACGATATAGGCCGTAACGTTAGGCAGATGCAGCAGCTTGGTCAGTCGGGTCATGGCAAAGCCGCCGAACAGCATCAGCGCAATCGAGAGGATAAGCTGCGATACCGGAGATGTGATGTTCAGTATATCATAAAGACAGGGCATTTCGTTTCCCTCCTTTTCCAAAAATGCCTTGCGGTTTGTGTTAGTCTATGATATACTGGAGAGGCAATAAAAGCAAATAATATGTTTTTACCAGCTCATAAAGAAACGGAATGAAATACCATGCTCGGAGGAAAGGCGCTCACACTTCTGGCGGTTGTTGAGAATCGCAGCTTTACCCGTGCGGCGGAGGCGCTGTCGCTGACACAGCCGGCCGTCAGTCACCACATCAGGCAGCTTGAGGAGGAGCTTGGCACGCCGATTTTCGTTCGCGGCCGCGCAGGCCTGAAATTGACCCCGCAGGGAGAGATTGTTGTGCAGTATGCGCGGCGCTTGAAGTCCCTGAATGAAAAAATGTTGCTGGAGCTGCAAAATGCGGAAAAGCATATTTCCGTGCTGCGTGTGGGGATTACGCACACATCGGAAAGCAATCAGACGGCTGCCGCTTTGGCACGCTACGGCAACACACATAGCGGCACAAAAATTATACTTCTTGCTGATACCATAAACAATCTTTATGATATGCTTGCAAATTATGAGATCGACCTTGCAATTGTTGACGGTGCGGTGGAGGAGCCGGGCTTTTCCTCGATGATACTCGACACGGATTATCTGATGTGCATTACGGCAACGGGAAGTCCTCTGGCGCGCAAGGCCGCCGTTACGCTGGGCGCGCTGCGGAAGCAAAAAATGATCCTGCGCACACCTGCTTCGGCAACGCGCAGCCTGTTCGAGTCGGCGCTGGAGCGAAACGGCGTCAGCGTCGCGGACTTTGACATTATGCTGGAGGTTGATAACATTGCGACGATCAAGGATTTGATCCGCAAAGGGCTTGGCGTATCCGTCCTGCCGCGCAGCGCCTGCATGGACGAGCTGCGGAAAGGAAAGCTGGCGGCGCTGCCGATTGAGAATCTGAGCATGGTTCGCGAAACGAGAATCGTGTATAACCGCGATTTTACCCATATGGACGCGCTGGAGGAGATCATGCGGCTTTACCGCAGCGGCGAGAGCGTATGATTTATGGACAAAGCCGAGCAAGAAACGCCCGAAGGCAATGCCTTCGGGCGTTTCTGATACAATTTGAAAGACGAAATTACTTGATCTCTGCGGTAGCGCCGGCTTCCTTGAGGTCGTTGGCGAGCTTCTCTGCGTCTTCCTTGGAGATGCCTTCCTTGAGGGTCTTGGGGCAGTTGTCGGCGATCTCCTTGGCTTCCTTCAGGCCGAGGCCGGTGGCAGCGCGGATGACCTTGATAACGTTCAGCTTGGAAGCGCCGCAGTCCTTCAGAATGACATCGAACTCGGTCTTCTCTTCAACAGCCTCGGCGGCAGCGGCGGGAGCTGCAACAGCGGCGGCAGCGGCGGAAACGCCGAAGGTCTCTTCCAGGGCATGGACAAGCTCAGCCAGTTCCAGAACGGAAAGGCCCTTAACTTCTTCGATCAGAGCAGTGATTTTTTCAGACATGGATAAATCCTCCTAAATGTATTTTGATTGAATTACGCCTCGGCCTCAGCGGCGGGGGCGGGGCCTTCCTTCTGCTGACGGATCTGATCGAGGCAGAACGCGAGAGCGGAAATGGGGGCGAGGAAGGTGCCGAGCACCTGAGCGATCAGAGCATCCTTGCTGGGAAGCTCACCAAAGCTCTGGAGCTGAGCGACGGACAGGACGGAACCTTCGACGAAGCCGCCCTTAATTTTCAGAACGTTCTTGTTCTTCTTGGCAAATTCGCTGACGATACGCGCGGGGGCAATGGGGTCGCCCGTGGTGGTAGCCAGAGCGGTGGTGCCGTTGAGCATCTCATCGAAGTGGTTATAACCGGCCTTGTTGGCGGCGAACCGGGTGAGCGTGTTCTTAACGACGGCATATTCCACGCCGGCTTCACGGAACTGATTGCGAAGCGCGGTATCCTGAGCGACAGTGATACCCTTGTAATCGACAAAGACGGCTGCGGTAGACTTCTGCAGCTTCTCAGTCAGGGCGTCAACGATTGCCTTCTTGCTTTCGAGTACCTTAGAATTGGGCAATGTGTGTCACCTCCGAAAAAAATCCTCATGCCAAAAGACATGAGGACACAAAAACTCCGATGAATTTCGTGCAACCTCGGCAGGATGTGTGGTCGTTACGGCTTACGCCTCCTGCTGTCTCCGGCAACGCACTCTATTATAACAGAAAAAAACGGCTTGTCAAGCATTTTTTTGCGGTTTTCCGGGTTTTTACTCAGAATTGTAGGATCGTGCGGTCGCGGCTTTCTATCTGGAACCAGAACAGCAAGCCCGTGCCCTTCGCGTGCAGCGGCTCCGCATCGGCGATAAGCCAAAGCGTTTGCGCGTCCAGCGGCGTGCCGTTGACTTCGACAAAACCCTCGGCACAGTACACGCCCCGCAGGCTATACTGCTGCGGTTGTGCAAGCGGAAGCGCCGCCTCGCCGTCCAAACGAAGGCAATGCAGCTCGCCGCTGCAGACGCCCTTACGCAGCATCAGATTGAAATCGCGGCAGGTGCCTTGCGACATGACGTTTTCGCCGCCGTCGAATGCCCAGATCTGCCCCGCGGGAAGGGGGAAGAACGGATCCGTGGCCGTCTGCAAATAGAGCGTGCCCTCAATAATGCCCAGGAAGCGGTTGTAGTCGGGCAGTCTGGTAAATACGGAGTATTCCTGCGCGACCTGCGCAGAGCTGAGCCGCCAGAGGAAATCACGCTCGGCGTAGACGGCTCCGGCAGGGGCAATCGCGAGCTGCGTGGTCGTACCGCCTGCCCAGCGGGAGGTTACGAAGTGCTCTTTTGTGTAGATTTTTGCATCCATGGCGTTTCCTCCCGAAGGGCATTGAGCGGCGGCATTGAAGGGCGCTTCCTTGGATTGCCGCCTCAAACTACGATCTTCCCGCAATGACAGGACGGAGCGGTATGATCCTTACAGCGTGCGCAGAACGATCGCGTCGTTTTCGGCGGTCAGGCCGATCTGCGAGATGGGCGCCTCAAAGCTGTCGATGATTGCGGCGGCAACCTTGTCTTCAATATCCTTTTGCAGCGTCCGGCGTAGGTTGCGCGCGCCGTAGGTGACGGAATAGGATTTTTTAACCAGATAATCGGTGACGCTTGCGTCCCAGTGCAGTGCAATACCGCGCTGCGCCAGATTCTCCTTCAGCTCGCCGAGCATAATGTCTGCAATGGCGCGGAAATTCTCCTCCGTGAGCTTATTGAAGCAGACGATCTCGTCAATGCGGTTAATAAACTCCGGGCGCAGGAAGTCCGACAGCGCCTTCATGGCCTTTGCCTTGCTTTGATCGGAGATGCTGCGGCCAAACCCGACGGAACCGTCCTTCCGGTCGGAACCGGCGTTGGAGGTCATGACGATGACGGTGTTCTCAAAGTTTACGACACGACCCTGCGCGTCGGTGATGCGTCCGTCGTCGAGAATTTGCAGTAAAATGTTCAGCACATCCGGATGCGCTTTTTCCAATTCGTCAAACAGGACGACGCAGTAGGGCTTGCGGCGGATCTTTTCCGTCAACTGACCGGCTTCGTCGTAGCCGACATAGCCGGGTGGCGAACCGATGAGCTTGGAGACGGAGTGCCGCTCCATATATTCGGACATATCCAACCGCACCAGCGAATCGACGGAATCGAACAGTTCACCGGAGAGCTGCTTGACCAGCTCCGTTTTGCCTACGCCGGTCGAGCCGACGAACAGGAAGGAGACGGGGTGCTTTTTCGTTGAGATATCCACGCGGTTGCGGCGGATGGCAGCGCAGACGGCGGCAATGGCCTCGTCCTGGCCGACAATATGGCGGCGCAGACGCTCATCCAGACTGCGGAGCTGCTCATATTCCTGTGCGCGTATCTTACTGGCGGGGATCTTGGTCCATAGCTCAATGATGCGGGCCAGATTATCCATCGTCAGTGCGGGCGCAGGCTGCGCCTCCAGCTCGGAAATCTCGCCGTCCAGACGGCAGATGTTGCTGCGCAGTGTCGCCAGACGTTCGTAGTTCTCATGCTCGGTGTCCTCGGAGAGCATTTTGACCTCCAACCGGTAGTCCTCGCGTTCCTTGCGTTTTTCGGCAAGATCGGATATGGCCTGCGTGTGCAGATTCAGGTCGGAGCACGCTTCATCAAGCAGATCGATGGCCTTGTCCGGCAGATAACGGTCGGTAATATAACGCTCGGAGAGCAACACGGTCTGCCGCGCCATTTCCGGCGAAACGCTTACGCCGTGGTACAGCTCATAGTAATGTGCCACGCCACGAAGGATTGCCACCGCTTCATCGATGGTCGGCTCGGCGACGGTAACGGGCTGGAAGCGCCGCTCCAGCGCCGCATCCTTTTCGATATATTTGCGGTATTCGGCAAAGGTGGTTGCGCCGATGACCTGGATTTCGCCGCGCGACAGCGCGGGCTTGAGGATATTTGCGGCGTTCATCGCGCCTTCGGCGTCTCCTGCGCCGACAAGGTTGTGCACTTCGTCGATCACAAGAATGACATTGCCGCAGGCCTTAATCTCGCCGATCAGACTTTTCATGCGGCTTTCAAACTGCCCGCGGAACTGTGTTCCTGCAACGAGAGAAGTCATATCAAGCAGATAGACCTCCTTATCGCGCAGCTTGTAGGGCACCTCGCCCGCGGCAATCTTCTGCGCCAGTCCCTCGGCGACGGCAGTCTTACCGACGCCCGGTTCGCCGATCAGGCAGGGATTGTTCTTCTGACGGCGGTTGAGGATCTGGATGACGCGCTCCGTTTCAACTTCGCGGCCGATGATACGATCCAGCCCGCCCTCGCGCGCCTTGGCGGTCAGATTCTGACAATAGGTGTCGAGAAATTTGTGCTTCTGCTTCTTGGGACGCTCGCCGGATTCCTTCGGCGGTATTTGCGCGGGTGCATCCTCACGCGGCGCGGGCTCGTTCCCGCTGCCGAACAGGCGGTTCATGTGCGGGAAGGTGGCAGTGCGGCTGCCGATATCGTCCTCGTCGCCGTCCGCGTCGGGAGCGGCGGGCGGATTCGACAGGATGGAGGACATATCCTCGGCGATGCCCTCCAGATCTTCGTCGCTGATACCCATGCGCTCGACAAGCTCGTCAACCTGCTTGATGCCGAGCTCGCGTGCGCACTTCAGGCACAGCCCTTCATTTGTGGTGGTTCCGTTTTCGACTTTGGTAATAAATACAACAGCGATGTTTTTCTTGCATCGGCTGCAAAGAGGCGTTCTCATAGGATGTTCTCCTTTCAGGGGTCTTACGAACTAGGATAGCACGAAAATATGAAGAAATCTATCATATTTACGGAAAAATCAAATCTGCCTCGCTGCTTCCCGCCGCAAGCACGGTTCCGTCGCGCCGCACAGCGGCAAAGGCGTATTTTCCACCGGTTTCGCAGGCGGAACGCAGAGCCAGTGAAGCGTCATAAATTGTCAGGCTTGTGCCTGTGAGCACGGCGAGATAGTTCCCCGCAGCACTCAGCGACAGCGGCGCACCGTCGAGTGAGGCGGAGGCGACGGTGTTTGCGCTGCGGTCAAGCAGAACGGTGCGGTAGCGGTCGGCGGTGTCGAAAGAATCCAGCGCCAGCAGCACGCCATCTCCCGCGGCACACCAGCCGCGCAGGGCAGCGCCCTCAGGAGCGGTGTATTCGCCGAGCACTTCGCCCTGCATTGTAAACAGAATTACGCTTTTCTCGCCGATAGCGCAGAGCGTCTGCGCGTCAAGATAGGTCAGCGCGTAAATGACCTGCTCACCGAGGGAGAGCTCAATGGGTGCATCCCCGCTGTCCGTGCGCAGCAGCAGCGCCGTGGACGAGAAATGAACGTCCTTTTGACCGAGCGCGACGATTACGGCCGTCTTGCCGTCAGGCGAAATGGCACAGGTGTTCAGATAATCCGTCGAGGAACGGTAGCGATAGAGCAGCGAACCGCTGGGGTGATAGACCTCCAGCGTGCCGTGCACGTCCTGTCCGGTGGAAAGCAGCGCGCAGTAACCGCCGGAGGAAAGGTCGCCGCCGAGCAGGACGCCGTCCGTTTCCGCGCTGAAAAGCTCGGCGCCGCTTTCGTCGTAGACGCAGGCACGCTTGCTGCCGATGTCAAGGCAGAGAACGCGTTTATTCGAGGCGTGCAGCATCGGCTGCGACAGCGAGAGGCCGATGCGGGCTTTCAGATTTCCGTCCTCCGCAAAAAAGCGCAGGGCAGTACCGTCGGAGAGCACCAGAGTGCCGTCTACGGCGGCATAGGCGGCGTTTTCCGCGCCGTCGAGTGCGATATGGCCGTACTGTCCCGGTGTTTTCCCAAGATAGCGGAGCGAGCGCTTCAGCCCGTCGAAGGCAATGTTGTCGGAGAGCAGGATGAAGCCTGCAATCAGCGCAAATGTTACGAGAAGCGCGGCGAGAATCAGCGGCCAGCGCCGTGCCTTTTTTCTCGGCGGCTGCTCACCGCCGTCCGGGACAATATGGATGTTATCGGACATGGAAAGATACCTCCCCGTCGTCGTACCAAAGTTGGGTCATGGCAAGGCCGCAGGCGGGCACGGTCGGCCCGGCTGCCGTGCGGTTTCCGGCCTCAAGCAGGGCGCCGATGGATTCGGGCGGGATTTTGCCCTCGGCAGCGTAGACTGCCGTACCGACCATCGCGCGCGCCATATTGTAAAGAAAGCCGTTGGCGCACACGCGGAAATACAGCAGCGCACCGTCGCGCTCCACGTCAAAATGATAGACGGTGCGCACGGTGGAGCGTACCTCCGTGCCGACGGAGCGCACGGCAGCGAAGTCATGCGTTCCGACGAACTGTGCGGCAGCGGCTCGCAGGATCCGTTCGTCGAGGTGCCTGGGGTAGAACCATACGCGGTTTACATAAAAAGGATCGCGCAAACGGGAGTTGTAGATCTGGTAGGTATATTCCTTGCGCACGCAGGAGCCGATGGCGTTGAAGCGCTCCGGCACCTCCCGCGCTTCATAGACCGCGATGTCGGCCGGCAGGCGGCTGTTGAGCGCCAGCGGCAGGCGTTCGCAGGGAATGCGGCTGTCCGTGCGGAAATTGGCAACATAGACACGGGCGTGAACACCCGCATCCGTCCGTCCGCAGCCGGTCATATGCACCTTGTGGCCGACGATTTTCTCGGCGGCCAGCTCAAGCGTCTGCGCGACGCTGCGCTCGGTTTTCTGTACCTGCCAGCCATGGTAGGCGGTACCGTCATAACGGAGGAACAGGGCAATATTTCGCATGGAAAACCTCCTTTCCGGCCGAGAGCCGGCTGCAATTTCATCGACGCTGCAGGAGCGGCTCCGTCGCGGGCTTTCTCCTCAAAAGACGCTTTCTTTGCGTGTCTTTGCGGCGGTGTGAAGGCTTACAGTCCGAAGCCGCGTAGCACAATCACGCCTGCCAGTACGGCCGCGCCGAGCAGCAGCGTCAGAATATCGCGCGCCGCGAAGCGAAGCTGCTTGAGCTTTGTGCGGCCCTCGCCGCCGTGGTAGCAGCGGCACTCCATCGCCGTGGCAAGATCGTCCGCACGGCGGAACGCGCTGACAAACAGCGGAACAAGAATGGGGACGAGCGCCTTGGCCCGGCGGAACACGTTGCCGGTTTCAAAGTCGGCGCCGCGCGCCTTCTGTGCGGAAATGATTTTATCGGTTTCCTCAATCAGCGCGGGGATAAAGCGTAGAGCGATGCTCATCATCATTGCCAGCTCATGCACCGGGAAACGGATTTTCTTGAGCGGTGAAAGCAGCGACTCCAGCGCGTCGGTCAGCGCAATGGGGGAAGTGGTGTAGGTCAGAAGGAAGGTGCCCATGACCAGCATCAAAATGCGCAGCAGCAGGAAAAAGGCGTTGCGCAGGCCCTCGAGCGTGATCCTGAAGATCCAGAACTGCACCAGCACCTGCCCGTCGGTGTAGAACAGGTTCAGAAGCGCCGTGAAGATCATGACGATCAGCAGTGGCTTCAGGCCGCGTACGAGCGCCTGAAAGCGTGTATGCGACAGCACAATGGCGGTGATCAGAAACGCGAGCATCAGCGCATAGGACACAAACCAGCGGCACAAAAACAGCGCTACGATGTAAACGATGAGCAGGAGGAGCTTTGTGCGCGGGTCAAGCCGGTGGACGACGGTGTCGCCGGGGAAATACTGGCCGAGGGTGATGTCTTTAAGCATTTCGCGCACCTCCCAGCAGCTTCAGGAGCTGCGTTTTCGCCTGCTCCAGCGTATAGGTGGCCGGATCGACGTCGATGCCCAGCTCGCGCAGACGCGTAAAAAGCTGTGTGACCTGCGGTACGCTCAGGCCGATTTCATGCAGGCGCTCCGCGTGCGCAAAGACCTCGGCAGGCGTGCCGGAAAGCTCAATATGTCCGTGGTTGAGCACCACAAGCCGGTCGGCCAGCCGCGCGACGTCGTCCATACTGTGGCTGATCATCAGCACGGTTGCCCCCGTGGCCTCGCGATAGGCGCGGATGTTCTCCAGCAGTCCGTCGCAGCCTGCAGGGTCCAGTCCGGCGGTTGGCTCGTCAAAAATAACGACCTCCGGCTCCATGGCGATGACGCCCGCGATGGCGACACGCCGTTTTTGACCGCCGGACAGGTCGAAGGGCGACTTATCCAGTACCGCCGGAGCAACGCCTGCAAACTGCGCCGCGCGCAGGACGCGCCGCTCCACCTCGGCTTCGGCAAGGCCCATGTTCTTCGGGCCGAAGGCGATATCCTTGCGGACGGATTCCTCAAATAGCTGGTGCTCCGGGTACTGAAACACGAGCCCGACGCGGAAACGCGCCGCGCGGAGCGTCTGCTTGTTCTGCCAGATGTCCTGACCGCCGATCAGGATTTGTCCCTCGGTGGGCTTCAAAAGGCCGTTCAGATGCTGGATGAGTGTGGATTTCCCGGAGCCTGTGTGGCCGATAATGCCCAGAAACTCGCCGGACTCGACCGTCAGATTCAAATCGACCAGCGCATCGCGCTGAAAGGGCGTTCCGGTACTGTAGGTATGCCGCAGGTGCCGGACTTCAATACTTGCTGCCAATATGGTTTCCTCCCGTGGTCAAGCCTTTATATAATGATAAAGTGCCTGCGCACATTCTTCCGTGGAAAGCGCGTCGAGTGGCAGGTCAAAGCCTGCCTTTCTCAGTTCGCTGAGCAGTTTGGTGGTCTGCGGGACGCGCAGCCCCGCCTGTTCGATCAGCCCGACCTGCGAAAAAACCTGCTTCGGCGTTCCGTCGGCAAGAATTTTCCCGCCGTCCATTACGACGACGCGATCGGCGCGGATGGCCTCGGTCATGTGGTGAGTAATCAGTATGACCGTAATGCCTTTTTCGTCACGCAGGCGCTCAATGGTCGAAATGACCTCCTCACGGCCCTGCGGGTCGAGCATGGCGGTCGGTTCGTCGAGCACGATGCAGCGCGGCTCCATGGCGATGACGCCCGCAATGGCAACGCGCTGCTTTTGCCCTCCGGACAGAAGATGCGGCGCGTGTGTGCGGAATTCGTACATCCCGACGGCCTTGAGCGCCTCATCCACGCGCCGGCGGATTTCCGGTGAGGGCACGCCGAGGTTTTCCGGCGCAAAGGCGACGTCCTCCTCAACGACATTGGCGACCATCTGGTTGTCCGGGTTCTGGAACACCATACCTACCGTGCGCCGGATTTGGAGAAGCTTGTCCTCGTCCTTCGTGTCCAGCCCGAATACGCGTACCGAACCGCCCTCCGGCAGCAAAATTGCGTTAAAATGCTTGGCAAGCGTGGATTTTCCGCAGCCGTTGCGGCCGAGAACGGCAACAAAGCTGCCCTCTTGTACCGTCAGCTCCAGCCCGTCAAAGACGGGAATCTGTTCGCCGCCCGGTTCGCCGTAGGAAAAGTGAAGGCTGCGCACTTCGATTGCATCGGACATGGCGTTTACCTCGCTTTCGTCCAGCGTCCGGTCGCGCCGCAGGGCAGCACAAGTCCGCTCTGCGTGACCGGCAGGCCCAGCTCATCGGCCTCGCTGCGGCCACCGAAACGGGGTACGATCACCGTATCAAGCAGGCAGCGCAGCACCGAGGGCGCAAGGCCTGTGGTGTAGGAATTGATGATAAAGAAGTCGGGCTCGTCAGACAAAACGCCTGCCACAAGCTGCAAAAACGGGTACAGGTCTTTTTCCAGTTTCCAGATTTCACCGGACGGCCCGCGGCCGTAGGACGGCGGATCCATAATCACGGCGTCGTAGCGGCGTCCGCGCTTGATTTCGCGCTCGACAAATTTTGCACAGTCGTCGATGATCCAGCGGATGGAAGCTGCCTCCAGACCGGAGGCGGCGGCGTTTTCGCGTGCCCAGGCGACCATGCCCTTGGCGGCGTCCACATGGCACACCGCAGCGCCCGCTTTGGCCGCTGCGAGCGTTGCGCCGCCGGTATAGGCGAACAGGTTCAGCACATTGAGCCGTCTGCCGGCGGTTTCCACGCGCTCGGCGATAAAGTCCCAGTTACAGGCCTGTTCCGGGAATACGCCCGTGTGCTTGAAGTTCATGGGCTTGACGTTGAAGGTCAGGTCGCGGTAACGCACCTGCCAGCGCTCCGGCAAACGGTGCTGGGACCATTGACCGCCGCCGGTGGACGAGCGGCTGTAGCGTGCGTCGAAGCGGCGCCAGCGAGGGTCGTCCTTCGGCGTGGACCAGATAATCTGCGGGTCGGGACGCACGAGAATATAGCGCCCCCAGCGCTCCAGCTTTTCGCCGTCGGAGGTGTCAAGCACCTCGTAATCGTTCCAATGTTCGGCTTTCCACATATCTCTCTCCGTGGTAACGCGCCTTAAAAGCGCGAAATATGGCGTTTATCCTCTGCCTGCGGCGGCAATGACAGGATCGGCTCAAACGGGTCGTTCGGCTCCGACGGTGCCGTCGGAGTCGTCGGCTCCGTCGGCAGATTGGCCGGGGCGTGGGTGTGCAGCGGGCAATACTCTGCCGTCTCGGGGTTAAAGACCCAGGATTTATCCTTATTGACCTTCCATGTGTCATTATAAATGAGCATTCCCCTGGTGGTCACGGTGTTGCCGGGATACAGCTCGCAGTAATCCGTCGCATATTTGCCGCTTTCCCCGCAGATCTTGACGAGCGCATGGCAGGTACAGGTTTCGGTGGGAACGTCCTCCGGCAGCAGCGTGATCTCGACTACGCGGTCAACGCCGTCGCGCACGTCCTTTTCGCAGGCTTCGCCCGCGAGCAGGCCGCAGTCGGCGCAGATGCGATAGCTCTCGGCGGAGGAGGGCTGATAGAAGGGCTGATCCTTCAGTCCCCTGTGCAGCGGCTCCATGACCTTCTTCCACATGGTAATGCCGGGGTTTGTTGAGGAACCGTCGGTCATAACGATCTGTTCGGGTGTGTCATAGCCGCACCAGACCACGGCGGTGTAGTAGGGCGTATAGCCGGCGTACCACTGGGCGTTGTTGTTCGACGAGGTGCCGGTCTTGCCCGCGGAGGTCATGCCGCTGAGCTGAGCCTTGTTGGAGTAGCCGTACTTCGTGGTGTATTCCAGCATATAGTTCATATAGAAGCTGGCCTTTTCGCCGAGCGCGCTGTGGCTCTCCTGCGAGTTGTCGAGGATCACGTTGCCTTCGGCGTCGGTGACGAGCGTATAGGTGCGCGCGTCGCGGTAGATACCGTTGTTGGGGAATACGGCGAAGGCCTGCGTCATTTCGCGTACGGTCAGGCCGAAGGTCTGTTCGCCCAGACCGAGAGGGGCGTAAGCGACGTCGGTGTAGTGCCGGCCGCCCTGCTCCCACGACTCGACAAGTGTGGTAATGCCGAGCTTCTGCGTGAGGAAGTTATAGCTGTTTTGCAGACCGAGCAGCTCCAACGTCTTGACCGAGATGGTATTGAGCGAGGTGGACAGGCCGCGAAGGATGGTGCACGGACCGCTGTAATTGCGGTAGTAGTTCTGCGGCCACGGCGTTTCGCCCTCGCCGGTCATGGGAGAGTCCTCAATGACGGAGGCGGGTGTGATGAGTCCGGCCTCCAGCGCAGGTGCGTAGACGGCGATGGGCTTGATCGACGAGCCGGTGGGCAGCTTGCTCATGGTGGCGCGGTTGAGCGTCAGATTGCCCTCTTTTTTTCCGATGCCGCCGTACATGGCAATGATGTCGCCGGTCTGGTTGTCAATGATGACAATGGCGGACTGAAGCTGCTGAATGCTTCGTGTTTCGGGCAGATTGTCCGTATTTTCGTATACGCTGTCTACCGTTGCCTGTACGGTGGGATTCAGGGTGCTGTAAATCTGATAGCCGCCCGTCAGGAGCTTTTGCTGCGCGGCGACATAGCTGTAGCCGTATTTTTCACACAGGTCGTTGATCACGTCGCGGTATACGGTGTCGGTGAAGTAGGAGTAATAGCTGTTGGTACTGATGGCGTAGTTCAGTGTTCCGCATTCGGGGCAGTAATAGCCGCCCGTCCGCTCCTCATATTCGCTGCGCGTACCGGCAAAGCCGCAGGACGGGCAGGTATAGGTCTTTGTGGAGCTGTTGCGGCCGTGAAAGTCCATTTCCTGCGCTTTGGCCTGTTCGTATTCCGCTTCCTGAATGTAACCCTGATCGTACATCTCGCGCAGGATCGTAAGCTGACGCTTGCGGTTATTGGCCGGACGGACATAGGGGTCGTAAAGCGAGGGATTGTTCGTAATGCCGATGATGGCGGCGCATTCGGCGGTCGTCAGCTCACTGACATCCTTGCCGAAATAGGTTTCGGCGGCGCTTTGCACGCCGTAACAGCCCTCGCCGAGGTAAATGGTATTGAGATACCATTCCATGATCTCCTTCTTGGAGTAGCGCTCCTCGACCGCCAGCGCGCGGAAAATTTCCTGTACCTTGCGGTTGATGGTCACGTCATCCTCCTGCGAGAGGTTTTTAATGAGCTGCTGGGTAATGGTCGAAGCGCCGTAGGATGCGTCGCCGCCGGCAAAGTTTTTTACGGCGGACATCGTGCGCACCCAGTCGACACCGTTATGATCGGGGAAACGCTTGTCCTCAATGGCAATGGTCGCATTGACCAGTGCACGGGGAATGGATTCATAGCTGACCCATGTGCGGTTCTCCGTGGCGTAGAGCTTCTGCAGCTCCTGCGCCTTGCCCGTTTCGGGGTCGGTGTAGTAGATCACGGAGGTTTGTGCCAGAGAAACGCGGTCCAGCTCCAGCGCTTCCGCGTATTCCTCCGCGCGCGGAATCACGTCCGCACGCAGATAGGCGCTGAACTTCGTCATGAAGATCATGCCGGCGACTGCCGTGATGAGCGCGGCGGTGCCGATGACGACCAGCGCCCAAAGCAGGACCTTTCCGGTGATATGCAAAAAAACACGTGTGATCCGCCACGCCAGCGGCGGACGCTTTGCAGAGCTGCTTTCGTATTGATTCATGGGGATCCTCCCTTTCAGAGATGTCGTTCCCGCAGGATACGGGACAAGGCCGATGTTCTCCTAATCTATATAATTATATCACGCCTGTCAATCCATCCGCGCGGCTTTTGAACGCTGCGAAAATATTTCCGGCAATCCGTCCGCATGACGGCGCGAAAACGGAAAGAAAAATTTTTTTCGCGCACGCATTCGCCTGATTTTCTCTTGATTTTTCCGGTCTGTGACGTTATACTGTGGGTACAAACGTTACGGAGGGACACAGATGGAGTACGGTTCGGATTACATTTCCATTGTCGATGAAGACGGCGTGGAATATGAGCTTGAGGTTCTCTCGACCATAGAGTATGAGGGCTCGGAATATATGGCCGTGACCCCGGCGGATGCCGACGAGGAGGCCGAAGAGCTGGAAATCAGCGTCTTGAAGTCCGTCGAAGAAAACGGGGAGCAGATTCTGGTCGCCGTGGAGGACACGGACGAGCTGGAGCGCGTATATGAGCTGCTCATTGATGCGCTCTATGAGGACGATGAGGAAAACGACGACGGCGAGGAATAATATCCTTCAGACGTCGCATAATGAAAACAGGTTCCCTGCCGGGTGCGTGATAGTCTCCTTTAAACCCACATCATTTTTACGGGATGTCGCACTTCCGCCTCGGATTGCAGGCCTCCCGCCCCGGCTTTGACCGTGGGTGGACGTTGGAAGCAGCTAAGACGCGGAGAGACAACCCACCTGCCCTTTCGTGCAGGTTATAAACGAGGCTACACGGCCACGGCGGGGCCGATAAAACGGAGCGGACGGCCTGCTGCGGCGGCCGCGTTCCGGCGGGAGCGTGCGCGCTGCGCACGTTCTTTTATTTTGCCGTGTTTTTTCCATTGTAGCCGTGCTGCGGCGCAAAAAAGCGAACGTCATGGAAAGGCTTTGTAACTTTTTTCTGTTTTTTTGAGTTTGGGCTTGCAACCGCAGACTTTTTAAGGTATAATGACGAAAGCTATTTCCGGCGCGCGCCTGTGCGCCCATGAATGAGAGGTAAATTTACTATGAGTGCTTCCCGTGAAAGAAAAAAGCGCGTTGAGCAGGGGAATACTGCTCCCGTTGAGCAGCCGAAGAAGAAAAAGAAGCTGTCCGAGGGCCTGATCCTTCTGATCAGTGTCGTTCTGGTTCTGGCAATCGTATTCGGCGGCGTCATGATCTACAAGGGCCACTGGGCGGGACAGACGATCATGCAGGTCGGCGAACATATCATTCAGCCCGCGCAGTTCAACTATTTCTACCGTGCCCAGATCAATAACATTTCCAGCTATGTCTCCTATATGGGGATCGATACCGGCAAGCCCCTCAAGGAGCAGAAGATCAGCGCGTCCGGCGCTTCCATGCTCACGCTGTTCGGCATGGACCTTTCCGATCTTCCCGAGCTGAAGGAAGGCGCCAAGGAATACGACATCACCTGGGCCGAATTCTTCGCCCGTTCCGCCGCCCGTACCGCAGCCGCCTACTACGGCGTGTATGATCTGGCGCAGGCAACGGGCTTCCAGCTCTCCGAGGATGCTACCAAGGAGATCGAGGAGGAGATCACCAGCCTTGCTACCGTCTCCAGACTGTACTCCATGAGCAGCGACGAGTATCTGTCGAAGGTGTTCGGCAGCGGCTGCAATGCGGAGAACTACCGCGAGTACCTCAAGGTCGCAAAGGTCTATACCGAGTACCCCCTGCAGCTCCGCGACGGCTACACCGCCGACGAGATCCAGAAGCGCTACGACGAGGATAATACCGCATTTGACTGTGCGACCTTCTGGCTGTACACCGTTAAGGCGTCCGATTTCGTGAAGAAGGACAGCGACGGTAAGACTCCGGATATCTCCGACGAGAACCGTACCTCCGCAAAGGAAGCCGCAGAGAATATGCTCAAGGACTTCAACACCGAGGACGAGAAGGCGTCGCTGTACGCAGACTATCTGCATGAGCGTGTGGAGTCGTTGACCAATGAGGAAGCGGCCGACTGGCTGTTCAAGACCGCAAAGGCGGACGGCGAGAACGTGAAGCTGTTCCAGAAGGAGTTCACCACCGATTCCGAAAAGGAGAAGAAGGACGATACTTATTATGTCCTGAAGCTTGTGACCAATGAGTTCTATGACACCGCAAAGCTTGTCCAGATCTTTGTAAAGGCCGATTCGGACAGCTCCACGACCACCGACACGAGCAAGACCGAGGCCAACAGAGTTATCGAGATCATGAACAGTCTGGATAAGGACGCCTCCCGCGAGGCCTTTGTCAAGATTGCGTCCGATACCACGCAGTCCGACGTGACCGGTGATTATGAGCTTGAAAACGTCACCCGCACGCAGCTCGCCTCCTATCAGGAGATGGCCTCGTGGGTGTTCGATGAGGAGCGCAAGGAGGGTGACTGGATGAAGTTTGATACCGACGACGGCACCTTCATTCTGTACTTTGACGGCTACGGCCAGACCAACCGCGACTATGCCTGCCGCAATGCCATTTTGTCCGATTGGCTTGAAAAGGTGACGAAGGAGACCTTCGAGGCCAGCCAGTTCAGCGTCAAAAACGCGCTGCACGCGGACGTTGGCCTGTACGTCTGATTTTGATCCGTTTCAGGGACGCCGTAAGGCGTCCCTGACTTTTTACGATGGGAAAGGAACGGTAAGATGAACGATCCCTTCATTCGGCAGGAAATGCTTCTCGGGTCGGAGGCGCAGGCGCGGCTTCGCGCGTCGAGCGTTATCGTTTTCGGCATCGGCGGCGTGGGCAGCTACGTCTGCGAGGGCCTTGCGCGCGCGGGAGTCGGCAGCTTGACGCTGGTGGACAACGATACCGTCGGCCTGTCCAATCTCAACCGCCAGCTCTGTGCGCTGCATTCTACGTTGGGACAGTACAAATCCGATGTCATGGCGGCGCGTGTGCGCGATATCAATCCGGAATGCAATGCTACATCACTTCCGATGCTTTATAACGAGGAGACAAAAGATCGGTTTTTCACAAAACACTTTGATTACATTGTCGATGCGATCGATCTTGTGTCCTGCAAGCTCAGCCTGATTGAGACGGCGAGACAGCGTGGTATTCCGATCATCAGCGCGATGGGCACGGGCAATAAGCTCGACCCGACGCGGTTTCGCATCACGGACATCTCCCAAACGAGCGGCTGCCACCTGGCGCGGGTGATGCGGCGGGAGCTGCGCGCGCGCGGCATCGAGCACCACACCGTGCTTTTCAGCGAAGAGCTGCCGGCGACGCCGCTGCCGTTGGAGGCGCCCCCTCCAGGGCGGCGCAGTATTCCGGCCTCCGTGTCGTGGGTGCCGTCCTGTGCGGGACTGATGCTTGCGGGCTTTGTTGTGCAGGCATTGGTGAAACCGTAATTTGGGTACACATTTTTAATGCCTGCTGCGGCAGAGACCGCGGCATGAAAGGAGATTTGTTATGAAGGAAAACCATGAAGACGCCGTTATTCTGGACGAAGAGATGCTTCGCAATGCCGTCGGCGGAGCGAATGGGACGTCTGACCTTACGATTAACTTTCCGTGTCCGCGCTGCGGCAAGAGGTTCATTGTAACGTATGCGGAGCTGATGGAGCAGGAGTTTCTGAGGTGTGCGCAATGCGGGACTGTGTTCAGAAATCCGTGCTTTCACGGAAAATGATTTGACTTGGAAGCGGGCGATTCGCCCGTGCAGGACCGCCGCTTTGCGGCGGCCTTTTCGCATCGAGAGCACTGCTCCGCACCAGCGCAGCCTGCGTCAATCTACTAGCCTGTCGTTGTGGGACTGTGCCGGCGGTCGTGACGACCCGTTGATGTGTCATTGCACGGACGGCTCTGCTGCCCGTAGCAATTCCGTACCCCATTGTCATTGCGAGACTTGCGTCAGCAAGTCGTGGCAATCTCGTGTACCGATGACTGTCATTGCGAGGCCATGCCAGTGCCTGTGGCAATCTGCCGATATGTCATTGCGAGGCCACGTTAGTGGCCGTGGCAATCTCCTGTAAAACCCTGTATCAGATTGCCGCGTCGGGCTGCGCCCTCCTCGCAATGACAAATAACAGACGCGTCGGGCTGCGCCCTCCTCGCAATGACAAATAACAGACGCGTCGGGCTGCGCCCTCCTCGCAATGACAAATAAC
>CAKUDE010000010.1 GCA_934645175.1 uncultured Oscillospiraceae bacterium | reverse complement strand
TGGAAAACCACCAGTCCTGTTCAGAACAGAACCGGTGGCTTAAGAAATTTTGTGTCTACTAACTATTGACTACTTCAGAGCATGGCTCTCCGGCATTTTCGGTTTTCGTCTCCCTGTCACCACGGACGGATATAGCGGGAAGTCGCCTCGCGGCTTGGCCGCATTTTAATGCCCGAAACGATCCCCAGCGCCAGATAGGTCGTCAGAAGCGAGCTGCCGCCGTAGCTGAAAAACGGCAGCGCCAAACCGATGACCGGCAGCACTCCGATACACATTCCCACATTGATGAGAATCTGGAACAGGAACATTGCGGCAATGCCCATGCAGATCATACGGTTCATGTAATCCGGCGACTTTATGCCGATATAGACGACCCGTGCTACCACCAGCAACAGCAGCACCAGCACCGCAAGACAGCCGATCATGCCAAGCTGCTCTCCGATGGCGCAGAAAATGGCGTCCGTATGCTGTGCGGGGACAGAGCCGTTTTGGGTCATGGTGCCGTTAAACAATCCCTGTCCCGACAGGCCGCCGTTTCGCAGCGCCTGAAGCTGGCGATTCGTCTGCCACAGCTCATTGAGCCCCGTCGGGTCGATGGTCGGATCGTAAAGGGCAAGGATGCGTCTCTTCTGGTCCTCGCGGATGACATACTGCCACAGTGTCGGCGCAGCAAGGGCAAAGGCGCCCGCACCGCCGAGAAACCACCAGAAATTGACGCCGCCGACATAGCACATCACGAGAAAAATGAAAATGAAGATCAGCGCAACGCCGGTATCGCGGGAAATCAGAATAATCTCGGCAACCATAAAAAGCATATGGAAGCCAAGCTGCCCGACGCAGCGCAGGGAAGAAACGTGGTTGCGGTGTATGCTCATGGTCTTTGCCAGAATGATAATATAACCGATCTTGCAGACCTCAGCAGGCTGAATGTTAAACGGTAAAAAAGGAAACTCCAACCAGCTCAGGTTGCCGGTATTTCCCTGCACGCCGAACACAAGCAGAAGCGCAATCAATCCGGCATTAAAGAGAAACAGCACGGTACGCCAGCCGGCAAGAATATCAATATCAATCACGGTCATGACCAGATACAGCAGCACGCCGGCAATCAGCGCGCCGGTCTGAACGGTCAGATAGCGCGTATTGCCCGTATAGGCCGAGGCGGTAACAATCATCACAATTCCGAACAGCGATGACGCAACCGACAGCGCCAGAAGCACCATATCGCCCTTGCGGAACACATCCGCCACTCGCGTTTTCCACTGTCTCATACCGCCACCTCCTTCGCCGAGTGCCGGTAAATAGTATATCATTCTCCGGGGCGCGTGTAAACACCCAAAAGAAAGTTTTGCAAAATCCGCCGCAGCGTGCTACAATAGGATAAAAGGATGTGACACAATGGAATTTCTGACCAATTCTCCGGAACAGACGGAAGCCATCGGCGAAGCGCTCGGCGCGAAGCTGCGCGGCGGCGAAGTGATCGCCTACCGCGGCGCGCTCGGTGCAGGCAAAACCGCCTTTACGCGTGGACTTGCCCGCGGACTGGGCAGCAAAATGCGTGTGACCAGCCCGACCTACACCGTTGTCAACGAATACCCCGACGGCAGAGTGCCGTTGTTTCATTTCGATATGTATCGTCTCGGTACCGCCGACGAACTGTTTGACATCGGCTGGGAGGACTATCTTGCACGCGGCGGCGTCTGCGCCGTCGAGTGGAGCGAAAACGTCCCGGAGGCCATGGCAGGCGCCGTTGTCGTCACAATCACCCCTCTGGGCTGCGACACGCGCCGTATTACCATAGAAGGAGGACCGAAACTTGCGGATTTTAGCCTTTGAAAGCTCGGCAAAAGCCGCCTCCGTCGCCGTTTTGCAGGACGGACTTCTGCTTGGCGAGAGCTATCTCAACTGCGGCCTGACCCATTCGGTGACACTGCTCAAGCAGGCGCAGGGGCTGCTGCACGGCTGCGGCCTGAGTGTTTCCGACATTGACGCCGTCGCCTGCGCCGCGGGACCGGGCAGCTTCACCGGCGTTCGCATCGGCGTGTCCGCCGCGAAGGGCTTCGCATGGGCCCGTGAGCTTCCCTGCCTCGGCGTCTCCACGCTGGAAGCGATGGCTTGGCAGGGCGCCTGCTTTGACGGCGCAATCCTCTGTGCGATGGACGCGCGGCGCGCGCAGGTCTACTGCGCCGCCTTTGAATATGCGGGCGGTACGCTGCGCCGCCTGAGCGAAGATGCCGCGCTTTCGCTGGAGGACTGGGAGTCGGTCACGAAAAAAATCGAAAAACCGAAAATAATGGTTGGAGACGGCGCGTATCTGTGCTATAATACCTTCGGTAAGTCACAGCCCGGCTGCATCCTTGCGCCGGAGCATCAGAGAATGCAGCGCGCCTCGGGCGTCGCGCTGGCGGCGTGGCCGCGTCTGCTCGCCGGAGAACCGGCGGACGGCGCCACGTTGGTACCAAACTACCTGCGTCTGTCGCAGGCGGAGCGCGAGCGTGCCGAGCGGCTGCAAAATGCAAAGGAGTGTCCAAATGGGTAAGGTACAAGTCTTAGATCATCCGCTGTTACAGCATAAGCTCGCCGTCCTTCGCGATAAGAACACCGGCGTCAAGGAATTCCGTGAAATCGTCGGTGAAATCGCCGCCCTGATGTGCTATGAAGCCACCCGCAATCTGCCGACCGAGGAAGTCGAGATCGAAACTCCCGTGGCCATGGCGAAGGTTCGCGTGCTTGCAGGCAAGAAGCTCGCCATCGTGCCGATCCTCCGCGCCGGTCTGGGCATGGTCGATTCCATGATTTCTCTCATCCCCTCGGCAAAGGTCGGCCACATCGGCCTGTACCGCGACCCGCAAACGCATGAGCCGGTGCAGTATTACTGCAAGATGCCGCCCGATATCTCCGAGCGTCAGGTGTTCATTGTCGATCCGATGCTCGCCACCGGCGGCAGCGCCGTTGCGGCCATCGATATTCTGAAAAAGGAATACGGCTGCAAGTATATTACGCTGATGGACATCATCGCTGCGCCGGAGGGCGTGAAGGCAGTACGCGACGCTCATCCCGACGTGGACATCTACGTTGCCAATATCGATGAAAAGCTGAACGATCACGCCTACATCGTTCCCGGTTTGGGCGACGCAGGCGACCGTATTTTCGGAACAAAATAAGCCCCGCTTTGTGAGTCATAACCACCGGTCATACCGGTGGTTATGACTTTTTTTCTTCGAACAAATACGCAAGCGTCTTTTTCGTCAGCGCATCGATCCCAGCAAAGTCTACAAACGGACTGCACAGCCGTTCGATGCGGTCATGCAGCGATTTGGCGTGCCTCATATGCTCCGCCGCACGTTCCAGCAGCGACGCACGCGTCTGCACACAGTATTCCAGCTCCTGCCGGAGTCGGGGATGCACCGTCGAATCCAGATCAATGCGGCAGAAGCAGGGACCGTCATAGCCGAACAGGGACGATTCACTGACAAACGCCGTATCCGCCTGCGGCAGCAGCAGATAAGCGGGCGCGCCCTTGGCCTGCAGCGGTGTATAACCGGCGAGGCAGGTATGCCCCAGCGCAACGGCGCGGTCACGGAGCGTCTGCAAAATATGCGGCGCGAGCCCGTATTCGTCATGCAGCACATAGACTCGCCCGCAGAGCGCGGGCGGCGTCTGCGCGCAAACCGTTACGCCCTTCGGCGTGGCCGCAGCGAGGAAGCAGCGGCGCACATCCCCCGTCTGCCCCACCGGACGAAGCACAGAGCGGCTCAGGCACTGCGCCAGCTCGTCAAGCTCCCTTACGGCGGACAGTTCGTCCGTCAGCGCACGGACGCTGTCGCCCAGACGGTCGGCAGCGGAAAGGCAGGCGGTAACATGGCGGTAGCAAGCGGCGTTCTCCCGCTGCACGGTACGGATCTCCTCCTCCGTTCCCCGCATTGCCTCGGTGTCGTAAAAGGTTCCAAAGTTTACATAATTTTCAGAGCCGCCGCAAAGCTCCGGTTCCAGGACGTGTGGCGAGGTGCCGTCGGCGATGGAAAGTCCCAGTGCCGGGACACGGACACCATCGAGAGAATCCGGATCGGACGAGCAGAGGATCGTCTCTGCGTCCAGTCCGCGTCGCTTCGCCTCCTGCGCAACGGCGCGCATAAATGTGGATTTTCCGCAGCCCGGCCCGCCCTTGATGACAAGCACACGGTCGCCGCGCCCAAAAAGCTCCCGCGCATAGGAGCAAAACCCCTCCGGCGCACAGGCGCCGAAAAAATATGATACAAGCATTGGCAAGACCTCCTTCGCTATGGTCTATGCCGCGGCCGCGGCAGATGTGCACCATTTCCCCTCGCAGGGTATAGACTGTATCAAAGTTTTATGCAACGGGAGGCTGCTTATGGAGATCACTTTAGATCGGCTTGGGGTGGGAGGACGCGGTATTATCACCGCACTGGGCGCACAGGGAGCGATGCGCCGCCGGTTTTTGGATTTCGGCCTGATTGAAGGAACACCGGTCGAATGTCTGCGCGTCGGCCCATCGGGAAGTCCGATCCTATACCGCGTGCGCGGCACGCTTCTGGCACTGCGCCGTAAGGATGCTGCCTCGCTCCGCGCGGAGGCGGATCCGTCATGACGACCGTCGCCCTTGCGGGCAACCCGAATGTGGGCAAAAGCACCATTTTTAACGCTCTGACCGGCGGGCATCAGCACACCGGAAACTGGCCCGGCAAGACCGTAGCGCTGGCGGAGGGCCGTTGTATAAGCGGCGGCAGAGAATTACGGCTCGTCGACCTGCCCGGTGCCTATTCGCTTGTCAGCCGTTCGCCGGAGGAGGCCGTCGCGGAGGAATTTCTGCGCAGCGGCGAAGCCGCCTGCACGGTTGTCGTCTGCGATGCGACGTGTCTGGAGCGCAGCCTGATCCTTGCCCTGCAGATTCTGGAGCTGACCGAACGTGTGGTCGTTTGCATTAATCTGATGGACGAAGCAAAGACGGCCGGTCTGCACCCGGATACGCAGCTTTTATCAAAGCTTCTCGGTATCCCGGTCGTAGCGACCTCCGCGCGGCGCGGCGAGGGACTGGAACGGCTGCGGCAAACGATCGTTGACGTTACGGAGGGCTTTGCTCCGCTGGACGCAAAGTGCCTCGGCTGTGGGCTGCGGGGGCAAACGCAAACGCAATCCGACGAAATCGCCCGTCTTTTCGTCCGCCGCGCGGAATCGCTTGCCTCGCAAATTACGCAGGGTGTGCGTTCCGACCGGCGCACCGAACGCCTCGACCGCGTGCTGCTGCATCCTGTCTGGGGACGTCTGGCAATGCTGGGACTGCTGTTCGTCGTGTTCTGGCTGACAATTCGCGGGGCAAATCTGCCATCGGAGCTGCTGCAATCCGGCTTTGACCGACTCGGCATCCTTTTACGCAAAGCGCTGGACGCCGCCCTCCCCTCCGTCATCGCCGCCGCCCTGTGCGACGGTATTTATGCCACGGTCGCCCGCGTAATCTCCGTTATGCTGCCGCCGATGGCAATCTTCTTCCCTCTCTTTACGCTTCTGGAGGAGCTGGGCTATCTGCCGCGCATCGCATTTCTGCTTGACGAGCCGTTCCACCGTGCAGGAGCCTGCGGAAAGCAGTCGCTGACGCTTTGCATGGGCTTCGGCTGCAATGCCGTCGGAGTAACCGGCTGCCGAATCATCGACTCGCGCCGCGAACGGCTGATCGCCATCGTGACAAACGCGCTTGTGCCCTGCAACGGACGCTTCCCGGGATTGATTTTTCTGATCTCCATGCTGTTCGGGAGAACCGATGCTCTGTTGGGCGCTCTGATCCTGACGTTGTGTATTCTCCTTGGTGTTGGCGTGACGCTGCTTTCGTCACGTCTTCTGAGCCGGACGCTGCTGCGCGGAGAGCCCTCCAGCTTTGTTTTGGAGCTGCCGCCCTATCGAAGACCCCGTATCGGGCGACTGATTCTCAGCTCACTATGCGATCGGACGCTCTTTATTCTCGGACGCGCCGCGCTGGTCGCCGCACCGGCCGGGCTGGTGATCTGGCTGCTGGCAAACGTTCACATCGACGGTACGCCGCTTCTGCAGCTTGCCGCCTCGTGGCTGCAGGCGCCCGCCGCCCTTCTGGGTCTGAGCGGCGCGGTCTTACTGGCCTTTCTCCTGGCCAGCCCGGCAAATGAGCTTGTTTTGCCTCTCCTGATGATGATCCTGACGGCCGGTAGCGTCTACGGCAACGCTTCCAGCGCGCAAATGGCGCAGATACTCACCCAAAACGGCTGGAATCTGCGCCTGTGTCTGTGTATGCTGATATTTTTCCTCTTTCACTGGCCCTGCACAACAACGATTCTGACTGTCCACCGCGAAACGCGAAGCTTGAAATGGGCACTGTTGTCCATAGCACTGCCGACGGCGGCTGGCATCCTGCTCTGCACGCTCGTCAATCTTATCCTGTCGTAAAAAAAGCTCCTGCGGCGCCGCCGCAGGAGCAAGATTTATTTCATAAAGCTCTGGATCGTCATGGTCGCATTGGCGGGATCCTCGGACACGGCAACGGTAAAGGAAATGCCGTTCGATTCTCCGAATTTCTCGCACCAGACAAGGAAGTCCTCAATGTCGGAGACGGAACCATTATCGATGAGCTTATAGAAGCTGTCAATGAAAATATGGCTGATATCAAAATTACCTGCGTGCAAACCGCTGATAAAGCCCTTGAGCGCATCAAGGCAGCCGATCCGATAGTCGCGGTAGTCGATCAGGCGCACACGGCGGTCAACGTCATAGCGCAGCTTGGCGCCGGTTTCAATGCAGACCATGCTGCCGGATTCACTTTGTACGGACTCGTTGATGTCGGCAACGAGCTGCTTTGTCTTGCCGGAGCCCTTCAGCCCCAGAATAAGCTTAACCATAGGGGGATTCCTCCTTCAATATGGGGATATTTGCTTCATTGTAGCACGGATTCCGTGTAAATGCAACCGCGACCGCAAAATTCACAGGAATTTCAATAACCGGGCTTGCCGAGAAGATGGAACATATTCTTCTTATAGAACTCCACTCCGGGCTGGTCGAAGGGATTGACGCCAAGCATATAGGCTGAGATGCCGCAGGACAGCTCAAAGAAATAGAACAGCTCGCCGATTGTATCGGCGTCAATCTCGTCGGTCTGGAGCACGATCACCGGTACGCCGCCGTCCACATGGGCGCTGAGCGTTCCCTGGAAAGCCTGCTCCTCCACGAAGTCGAGCGATTTTCCCTCAAGGTAATTCAGACCGTCGAGGTTTTTCCAATCCGCCTGGATCGTCACCGGGCGGCGCGGCGGCGCAAAGCGCACCACGGTCTCAAAGAGCGACCGCTCGCCCTGCTGAATCATCTGTCCGAGAGAATGCAGATCGGCGGTGAACTCCGCCGTCGCCGGGAAAATGCCCTTGCCGTCCTTGCCTTCGCTTTCGCCGAAAAGCTGCTGCCACCAGCCCGCAAAATAGCGGAAGCTCGGCTCGTAGCTGCACAGCATTTCAATCTTCTTGCCCTTGCGGTAAAGAAGATTGCGCACGGCAGCATACTGCCATGCGGGATTTTCAAACGAACGGATGTCCAGCTCCTTACGGATACGAGCAGCACCGAGCATAACATCAAGCGGTTCAATTCCCGCAACGGCCATCGGCAGCAGACCGACGGCGGTCAGGACACTATAGCGCCCGCCGACATTGGGCGGGATGACGAAGGTCTCATAGCCCTCCTCCTCCGCCATCTGGCGCAGCGCTCCCTTCTTCGGGTCAGTGGTCACATAAATACGCTTCTTTGCCTTCTCCGCCCCATATTTGCGCTCCAGCATCCAACGCAGTGCGCGTGTGGCAATGGCCGGCTCCGTGGTGGTTCCGGACTTGGAGATGATATTGACGGAGAAGTCCTTTCCCTCCAGCAGCTCGCACAGCTCGTTCCACGCACGGGTGGAGAGGTTATTGCCGGCAAAGAACACCTGCGGGTCCTTTTGACCCAGGTTGTGATTTTGACCCTTAACCAGCTCAATGGCCGCGCGCGGGCCGAGGTAGGAACCACCGATGCCGACGACTACAAAAACGTCCGAGTCCGAACGAATGCGCTCCGCCGCCTTGCGAATACGGCGCAGCTCGTCCGTTTCCTCATAGGTAGGAAGCGTCAGCCAACCGAGAAAATCACTTCCCGGGCCCTTTCCCTCCGCCAGCAGACGATGTGCCTGAAAGACCTCCTGTTCGCAGGCGAGCAGCTCCGGCAGCGACAGGCTGCCCCAAACATTGGAAATATCAACTTTTACCATAAAAACCCTCTTTTCAACAGTGGTCTGTTTTTTCTTCCGCTATAATTTTACATCAACCCCGCAAAAAACACAAGAGAAAAGCGACACGGGGTAGAAATTTTCTTACACGTCGTGTATAATGGTCGCAGAAATTCCGGAAAGAAGGACATACATACCATGAAATACGGCTTCGGCGTGGACGTCGGCGGCACGAGTGTGAAGCTCGGGCTGTTCGATGAAACGGCCACACTCCTGGAAAAGCACGAGATCCCTTCCCGCACGCAAAACGGCGGCGAAGCGATCCTGCCGGACATTGCGGCAGAGATCGCGGCATGGAGCGCCGCGCGGAATCTGCAAAACGACGCATTGCTCGGCATCGGCATCGGCGTTCCCGGCCCGGTGGACGACGAGGGCCTTGTCAACCGCTGTGTTAATCTCAACTGGGGTGTTTTCAACCTGCACGAGGCGCTCGGCAAGCTGACCGGTCTGCGTGTCAAAGCAGGCAACGACGCCAATGTCGCCGCGCTCGGAGAATATCATCACGGCGGCGGAATCGGTTGCCGTTCGGCGCTGTTTGTTACACTCGGCACGGGCGTCGGCGGCGGCGTGATTCTGGACGGCCACATTCTCAACGGCGCCCACGGCGTCGGCGGCGAAATCGGCCATATCACCGTCAGCGCGCCCGACCGCGCGCCCTGCACCTGCGGTAAATTCGGCTGCGTAGAGCAGTATGCCTCGGCAAACGGTATCGTCCGCGTAACGAAAAAACGCCTTGCCGAATCCGACACGCCTTCCATCCTGCGCAGCTGTAAGACGCTCGACTGCCGCAGTGTATTTCAGGCAGCCGAAGCCGGCGACGGCTTTGCCGTCGATACGCTCGAACAGGTGTTCGACTATCTGGGGGAAGCCCTCGCATCGGCCTGCTGCGTCTGCGACCCGGAGCGGGTCATCCTCGGCGGCGGGGTGAGTAAGGCCGGACAATACCTTCTCGACGGTGTGGAACGGCATTTTAAGGCCCATATGTTCCACGCCTGCAAGGGGACGCAGTTCTCACTCGCTACACTGGGAAACGACGCAGGAATCTACGGCGCGTTCCGCCTGCTCCTATGAGCGGGACGTGGACGCTCCCGCAGTGCTGGCAAGCCGCACTACAGGGCACGGCCGAAGCGGCATGGTTTTCGGAACTTGCCCGGCAAGTGGCGCAGGAACGGGCGCAGTACACCGTATATCCGCCCGCCGGACGGGAGTTTTATGCGTTGGAATGCACACCGCCGGAGAAGGTGCGCGTCGTGATTCTCGGGCAGGATCCCTACCACGAGCCGGGGCAGGCAATGGGTCTGGCCTTCGCCGTGGCACGCGGCGTAAGGCTGCCGCCGTCCCTGAACAACATTTACAAGGAGCTGGACGCCGATCTGGGGATCGCGCCCCCAGCGCACGGCGATCTTACAGCATGGGCACGGCAGGGCGTTCTGCTGCTCAACACCGTTCTGACCGTGCGCAGCGGCGCGGCAAACAGTCACGCCGCCTTTGGCTGGCAGCGCTTCACCGACGCGGTGATCGCAGCAACGGCTGCGCTTGCGCAGCCGGTTGCCTATGTCCTCTGGGGCGCGCAGGCGCAAAAAAAAGCGGCGCTGCTTCACGGCAGCACCGCCCCGAGACTGATTCTGTCTGCGCCGCACCCAAGCCCCCTGTCATCCTACCGGGGCTTTTTCGGCAGCAGGCCGTTTTCGAAGATCAACGCCTTTTTACAGGCAAACGGCGAGGCCGCAATCGACTGGCGGCCGGACTAACCTTCGATGCCGAACAGACGCTTTGCGTTTTGCGTCGAAATCTCGCCGAATTCCTCCACCGTCAGACCGCGCAGCTCGGCAATTTTCGCGGCAACAAGCGGCACATAACGGCTGTCGTTCCGCCTTCCGCGATAAGGCTCCGGCGCCATATAAGGACAATCCGTTTCGATCAGAATCCGATCCACCGGCAATGCACGCACGGCCTCCACGGCTCTGCGTGCATTTTTAAAGGTGACGACGCCCGTAAAGCCCAAGTACCAGCCGCGTTCGGCCAGCCACAGTGCCATTTCCGCCGAGCCGGAGAAGCAGTGGAACACACCCCGGGCGTCAGGGTGGCGGCGCACGATATCCATCGCATCGCCGTGCGCCTCACGTTCGTGAACGATAACGGGCAGCTTCAGGCTTTCCGCCAGCGCAAGCTGCTGCTCAAAGGCGATGAGCTGCTGCACGCGCGGCACATCCTCATAATGATAATCCAGACCGATTTCACCGATGGCACGCACCTTCGGCTCGGCGCAAAGCGCGCGGTAGCGGTCAAGCAGTGCGCCGTCCACGGCAGCGGCATCGTCCGGATGGCTGCCGACCGCAGCATAAACAAAGGAATACTGCCGTGCCAGCGCAACCGAACGAACGGAGGAGGCCAAGTCACAGCCGACATTCATCACCAGCTCCACTCCGCAGCCGGGAAGTTGTGCAAAAATCTCCGCACGGTCGGCATTGAAGCGATTGTCATCCAAATGCGCATGGGAATCAAAATACATACTCAAGCCTCCAATTTCCGACAGCTAAACAGTAATATCTGCCGATTCTCCGCCTCTCGGCGCAGCACGCGCAAGGCGGCTGCGGTGCGCTGCGCGTCAAAATTGACGAGCGCATCGTCAAGGATCAGCGGTACGCCCGCGGGCAGCAGATGGCGGCACATCGCCAGTCGCAGCGCCAGATACATCTGATCGGCCGTACCGCAGCTCATCGCAGCGGCCGGTCGCATCACGCGGCCGTCCGGCTCCCGGACGGACAGGCGCATTTCCGGTGAGAGCAGCAATTCCCCGTACTTTCCCTCGGTCAGCTCCGTCAATATCGCCCCGGCTTCGCTTGTAATCTTCGGTGAGAAACGCGAGCGCAATGCGGCGTCCGCCGCTGACAGGACCTCCCCTGCAAGACAAAGCGCGTCATAGCGTCCACGCGTATCGGCAAGCTGCCGCATCAGCTCTTCCAGTTCGGCACGCAGCACAACGGGATCCCCCAGCATCGACAACTCGCCGCGCCGGTGTGCAAGCTGTGCAGTAAGCGCAGTCAACTCGGTTTCGGCGTTTTCCCGCTCGCGGCGCACCTGCGCAGGGTCGTAACGAAGCGCCTCCGGATCAGGCGCCTCGGTCGGTTCGGCATCGAAAAGCGACTGCATCGCCGCAAATTGACGGCGCTGTGCCTCCAGAGAGCGGCGCTCTGCCGCGCGGCGGTCGTGCGCCTTGAGCGCAGCAGACAGCGCGCTCCGCGCAGAGGCGGTATCGCAGCAGTCCGGCGCAAAACAGGCCACCGCTGCAACGGCTTGCGCAAGCGCCTGCTCCGCCCGTGTCACGGCATCCGAAAGGCGCTGCTTTTCCGCACAATAGGCGGTCGATTCGCGGCGATACTGCGCCTGCTTCTGTGCGTAGTCCTGCGCAAGCGGCGCAAGCCGCTCCGGCGAGTCCACGCCATAACGGTCAAGAACCTCCGCCGCTCGCCGCCGCGCCTGCTGCGCGGCACGCGTCTTTTTCGCACGCAAGGCCAAGCATATGGCCAATGCGACGACGCCTGCCAGCGCAAGCGCGCCGCCGATCAGCGGATGGAGGAATACCGCAAGCGCCGCGCCTACCGCAATCAGCAGCGCGCACAGAAGCACGGGCGCCAGCTTCTTCGGCCGCCGGACGGTCTCCGCGCTCCGGCATATCTCTTCATCCTCGCGAATTTTTGCCTGCGCCGCCTCGGGCGTCAGACCGGCAAAATATGGCGGCTCCTGCAGAACGGGAGCATCTCCGAGACCGACGGCGGCATCCATCCGCGCCGTTCCGAGCGCGCTGTCGGCCGCATCGAGGCAACGCTGAAGAGACATCAGCTTCTGTTCGTCCGGCAGAGATGAGCAAAGCGCGTCGAGCTGAGCACAGTTCTTTTCCTGCGCGTCCAGCGCGGCGCGAAGCTGTGCAAGGCTTTCCCGCTTTTTTGCGGTCTGCGCCCGCTCGACACGAGTCTGCAACACAGCCATACGTTCACGTTTTTCTTCGGCTGCTTCGACTCTGGCGTTGAGCTCCATCGTCTGCGCCTGCGCGTTTTGCAGGACATCAAGCCGCCGCTTGCGCTCGGAAATCTCGCTCTCCAGCGTCGGAATTCGTCCGCTGCCGCGATAGGCGCACTTGTTTTTCAGATTTCGCAGCGCCTTTTCCAGCTCCGTATAGGAACGCGCACCCTCCTCGCCGGTAGAGACGAGCGCACCAAGGCGCTTTTCCAACGCGGCATCGGCGCTGACGCCCAGTCCGAGCTGACGGATAAAGGCAGTACGCTCAAATACGGATCGTTCCACGCCGCAAAGTATGCGGCCGCAGTTTTCGCCCGTCAGCTCCGGGATCGGCGCGCCGCTGTGCGTATCGAAGGCCCGGAAAGCGCCGAACGGGACGCGCTGCGTGCTTGTCCGCTCAAGTGTAATATATCGTCCGTCGTGCTCCAGCTCGACGGAGCCTTCCATCGCGCCGCCGTCCCACGGGCGGTAGCGCTCTTTGGCGGGCAGGTTATCGTTATTCTTTCCGGCTCGTTCGGAAGTATCGATGCCGTAAAGCATCGCAGCCAGAAACGCACTCCAGGTGGATTTTCCGCTCTCATTGGGCAGCGTCAGAAGATTCATGCCCCGATCCAGCCGCAGCTCGCCGTTGAGCTTTCCGAAACGGGCTCGCATTCGATATACAATCATTCCGACACCTCCCTTCCGTCCATCAGCGCCAGCGTCAGCCGCACAGCACGGACAATGACGCGCTTCCGTACCTCATCTGCACCGTCAAATTCCTCCTTCATACGGCTCAGGAAGCTGCCGCGCAACGTATCCTCGCCGCAGTGCGCCCAAAGCGCATTCTTCGGAACGGTCTTATCCACGAGCTGAAGGCTGAAAAACTCCGGCTCGAGTGCTGCACGGAGATCTTCAAGGGAAAGTCCGTCGCTCTCCCCACGCAGAAGAATGCGATAGCAGTCGTTCCGCGTGTCCGCGGGCAGCGCGGCGCGGATGGCCGCCATTGCCCCCTCGGAAACATCCGCGTCGACGATTTCATAGCGCCGCGTCAGGATGGGAACAAACTCCGTGGAACATCTGCCTTCATCCAGTGTGACACGAAGAACGCCCTTCTGCCCGCATTCGTCAAAGCCGCGCCCACTCAGGCAGCCCGGCCAGCCATAGGGCACCGGGCCGTTCCCGTCCGTATGGCAGCGGTGGACATGACCGAGCGCCAGATAGCTCACGCCGCTGCCCGCCAGCAGCTTCGGATCGACAAAACGATAGGGCGAACCGGGCTGTGTGTCGCCATGCAGGAGCAGAATGTTGCACGCCTCCGGATCCTCGGCGCAAAACGCACCCAAAGCAGGCGCCTCCGGCGAGGTGAACGCGGCGCCGTAAACACAAAAACCGTCCAGCGTAATACGCTCAAACCCGGCGCTGCGGAAGATATGAACATTTTTGCCGAAGTCCTCCGTCAGATAAGGCGAGCCGGGCGCAACAAAATCATGATTGCCGGGCGCGATCAGAATCGGCGCGTCGATCGCGGCAAAGCACTCACGCAGCGCGTCAAGTGTATCGCGGTAGACGCCGGCGCTGTCAAACAGGTCGCCCGCCAGCAGCACGGCGTCACAGCCCCGCGCAGCCTCGACAAGCTGCGTCAGCGCGAGGCGCTGCTCGCGTCTGCGCTGCGCGGACAGGCGGGGCGGAAGTCCCGAAAAGGCGGAATCCAAATGAAAATCCGCCGCGTGAAGCAGTTTAATCATGGATCGCAACCCTTTCTGCGGCCGTGCAGCAGCCGCTCGAAATATCGAAGGTGAACAGACAGCCCTCCAGCTTGCAGGCTCCCGGCGCGGGTTCGTAGCGTCCGGTCAGGTCGCCGCGAAACTTCCGGATGGACAGCTCCGGGCGGATCCCCAGCACGGAATCCCGCGGTCCGGTCATACCCAGGTCGGTCAGATACCCCGTGCCCTTGGGCAAAATGCGCTCGTCGGCCGTCTGCACGTGGGTGTGCGTGCCCCAGACGGCGCTGACGCGCCCGTCAAGCATCCAGCCCATTGCCAGCTTTTCCGACGTTGCTTCGGCATGAAGCTCCACAAAAATAAGCTTCGTATCGACCTTTTTCAGAATGCGCTCGACCAGCAGAAAGGGGTTGTCCGGCGTATAATCCATCGCACAGCGGCCGATCAGGTCGATGACGGCAACGTCGCCGAAGGACGTTTCATATATCCCCCAGCCCTCCCCCGGCTGCTGCGGCGGCAAATTGGCCGGACGCAAAACCGCGCGGTTCGCCTCGATATACGGCACCAGCTCGCGGCGCGACCAGGTATGATTTCCCATCGTAATGACATCGGCACCCGCGCGGAAAATCTCGTCGGCCTGCGCCGGCGTCAGGCCCAGCACAGAGGCATTTTCTCCGTTGACGACACAAAAATCGGCCTGCAGCTCACGGCGAAGCTTCGGCAGCTTCGCACGCAGATAGTTCAAACCGGCAGGCGCTACAACATCGCCGACAGCCAGCAGTTTCTTTTGCATACGCTTTCCTCTCCATTGTTTTCCTATAGTATATCACATACTCGGAGCGCCGCGCAAACCTATTTCGGCAAAATCACACGAAACGCGGCGCCCTCTCCGGGGGCGGATTCGACCTCGATCACGCCCTGTGCCAGCTCGACGACGCGCTGAACCATCGCCAGGCCAAGACCGTTTCCTTCGGCGCGGTGAGAGGTGTCCCCCTGATAGAATTTTTCAAAGCAGCGCTTGCGCGCCTCTCCGGTCATGCCGCAGCCATGATCGCGGATACTGAATACAACGCACTCCGTCTGCTCAAAAAGCCGCAGCTCGATCTCACCGCCCTGCGGACTGAACTTCACTGCGTTGCCGATCAGATTCGACCACACCAACGCCAGAAGCTCCGCGCAGCCGCGCAGCGAAACCTCGTCAAGCGTTACGTCAAAATGTAGCTCTTTGGCAGACCACGCAGGCTCCAGCGTCACAACACAGCGACGGATCTGCTCGTCGAGCCGCACGCTTTCGCAGGTGGTGGAGAGCGCCTGGTTCTCCAGCTTGGACAGCAGCAGAATATTGCTCATCAGCTCGGAAAGCCGCTGCGTATTGAACAGAATCTTTGACAGATATTCGCCGCGCTCCGCCTCGGGCAGCGCCGTATCCTGAAGCAGCATCGCATAACCCTCAATGGCCGTCAACGGTGTTTTGAACTCATGCGAAACGTTCGCAACAAAATCGCTCGACAGCGCCGCACTGCTTCCCAGTTCACGCACCATGGCGTTAAAATTGCGGAAGGTGGTCTGCACCTCCTCCAGTCGGCTCGGGTCGGATACGGTAACGCCGAAATTGCCCCGAGCGACCTCCTTGGAGGCCTCGCTGAGCTTAACCATCGGCGTTAGAATACGCTTGCCCAGATAGCAGCTCAGCATCCCGCTGAAAGCGCCTGAGACGACGAAAAGCGTCGCAACCGTCCATTTCCCGGGGGTACTTAACCCCCAGTGCTCCAAAAGCGGCAGCACGGCGGCTATCGTCCCGACGGAAAACAGCACGATCAGCACCACGATGATCACATAATAGGTGCGCATTCTCGGAGAAAGCTTCATTCCTTCTTCACCGCCTTATAACCGATTCCGCGGACGGTGATAATCTCAAAGTCCGGGTTATCACGAAAGCGCTCGCGCAGACGGTTGATATGGACATCCACCGTGTGGGGATCCGTCTGTGACTCCGGACCCCAAATGTCGTCCATCACCTGCATCCGCGTAAAAATACGTCCCGGCGAAGCCAGCAGCTTATACAAAAGCTGAAACTCCTTCTGCGGAAGCACCGTCTCGACCCCGCTGCGCGTTACGCTCAGCGTGTCATAGCGCAGGCAGGTCGTCCCGACGTGCAGCTCCCGCGCAGCAACAAGCTGCGCCCGGCGCAGCAGCGCGCGGATGCGCAGCACCAGCTCGTTGACATTGACAGGCTTGACCAGATAGTCGTCCGCACCGGCCAGAAAGCCCGTCTGAAGATCCTGAAAGCCGTCACGCGCCGTGATGAGCAGCACCGGCAGGGTACTCCCCGCCTCGCGAAGCTGGCGCACCAGACCGTAGCCGTCTACCCTCGGCATCATGATATCCGAAACAAGCAGATCAATCGACTCATGCTCCATTGCCTCCAGTGCCTCCTGCCCATCGGGCACACCGACGGCGGTAAAGCCGTTGCGCTCAAGCACGCGGCAAAACATCCGCCGCAGCTCCGCGTCATCCTCGGCCACAAGAATTCTGAACATAACCGTGCCTCCCTTCCCAATAACTATATCACATTCGTTTTTTTTTGTAAAGCGGCGGCAATTTTCAAAAAAAGCACGCCGCCGTTGAACTTGAGTTTACGTTCACGCCATAAAATGGAAGCATGGCAGGCGTCAGCCTCCGAGGAAAGGGGAATTGTCATGAGTGAAAAAGACAGGCAGAAAATCGAACAGGACAAATACGCCGATACCGACCGAATCATTACCCTGCCGAACATTCTGAGCTTTTTTCGACTTGCGCTCATTCCGCTGATCGTCTGGCTTTATGAATCGGGGCACTACGGCTGGGCCTTCGGTGCGCTGCTCCTGTCCGGTGCGACGGACGTGATCGACGGCTGGATCGCACGCACCTTCCATCTTGTCTCCGATTTCGGCAAGGCGCTCGACCCGGTCGCCGATAAGCTCACACAGATCGCCGTATTGCTGTGCCTGCTGGAAATGCGTTTCTGGTGGGTTGTGGGCGTGCTGATCTTCAAGGAGCTTTCCATCGGCATACTCACGCTCGTAACCATGCGCCGTACGCACCGCGTTTACAGCGCCGGCTGGTATGGCAAGCTGTGTACCTGCGTCATCTATCTTTCGATGTTTGTTCTGATTCTGTGGCGCAACGTTCCGCAGCTCTTTGTTACCGTAGATGCGGTCGTTATCTGCCTTCTGGTGCTGCTGTCGTTCGTCAAGTACGCCCTGTATTTCGGCAGAATTCTGCGGGAGGCGCATGAGCAGCAATGAGACAGCGAATGCTGGCGTTTCTGAATGAACGCCGTTTGCGGATCGACCGCCGACTGCATCGCGGGAAACGCAGACGCTTTGTGCGCTGTCCGGCCTGCCGAAGTCTGCAAAGCGTTCCCGCCGGGCGCGGGCAGAGCAAGGTCATATGCCGCCGCTGCGGCGAAATCTTCCTGCGCAGGACATAACGGGGCGCCGAGTATCGGACTGCCATGCCGCATGGTATAAACGCTTGCGCCCATTTTGGATATGTCGAAGGGCTGCCTCATCGAGGCAGCCCTTTTCTGTCTGTAATTTACAATTCCGAATACTCGCCCTCGGCAGCGTCCTCCGCCTCCATTTTTTCCTGCACCTCCAAGGCGGCAGTCTGCGCAGGCGTCCCTGCTTCCAGCGGCAGAAAGCGGTAAAACAGAAGCGAGATCACCGTTGCCGCCGTCCAGCCGATCGGCCACGACAGCCAGATACCCGTCTCTGCCAGAGAGCGCGACAGGATGAACGCCAGCGCCACACGCAGCAGAAGATCGGTAAACGTTGAAACCATGAAAGGACCCATACGTCCCGCGCCGCGAAGAACGGCATCGGCAATCATCTTTGAGGCAATGACGGCATAGAACGGAGCGACGATGCGCAGAAGCTGCACGCCGGTATCCAACGCCTTCTGCGTCGGCTGATCCACGAAGATCTTCACCAGCGGCGCTCCCGCAAAGAGATACAGCGCCGTCAGCGGAATACAGAGCGCCCACACCATCCGAAGCCCGACCCGGAAGCCCTGCCGGATACGCTCCGGCTTCCCTGCTCCCAGATTCTGCGCCGTATAGTTGGAAACGCCGTTTCCAAGCGTGACAAGCGAGGTAATCACCAGGTTATTCAGCTTGATTGAGGCGGAATAGCCCGCCATGACGGCGGTACCGAAGGAGTTGATCACACCCTGCAGGATAATATTACCGACGGAGACAAAGCTCTGCTGCAAGATGCTGGGAACGGCAACGCGCGCCACGCGGCCGAGCAGTCGTCCGGAAAATAACCGCGCTCTCTCCCCCTCCGGCAGGCGGATCTTTGCCAAGCGGCGGAATACAAACATCAGCGCCAACACGCAGCTCACCCCCTGGCAAAGGAAGGTTGCCCACGCCACGCCGTCAACGCCCATACCAAGGCTTGTGACAAACAGAATGTCCACGGCGATATTGGACAATGATGAGGCCATCAGAAAGAAAAACGGCGTTTTGGAATCTCCTAAAGCGGAAAAAATACCCGTTGCCACGTTGTACAAAAATACGAAGGGCAAGCCCCAGATGTAAATATCCAGATAAAGCTGTGAGTCGGCCAGAATCTCCTCCGGCGTATTGATCAGCCCGAGGAGCTGCCTCGACAGCAGCAACCCGATCACCATCAGAATCACGCACAGGCCCGTACTCGCGAGCAGCGAGGTGTAGATCGCCGTTTTCATGCTGCGGTAATCCTTCGCGCCAAAGCACTGCGCCGCTACGACCGAGCAGCCGATATTGCAGCCGAATGCAAACGCAATAAAGATCAGCGTAATTTCATAGCTGTTACCAACGGCAGCCAGCGCATTCTCTCCGATAAACTTTCCGGCAACAAAGCTGTCGGCAATGTTGTAAAGCTGCTGGAATATGATGCTGCCAAACAGCGGCAGGCAAAATCTCCAGAGCACACGACCGGGCCGCCCGGTCGTCAGATCCTGATTCATTTCACGATTCCTCCCTTGATTCCATCCTAAGGACGTATTATAATGGTTTCGTTCTTATACGGATAATCTATTGTTGATATGGTCGTCATGCCGATTTGATATGGAGGATGTCAATGGACATTACACTGGACTACTATCGAATTTTTGAAGCAGTCGCGCGGTACCGCAGCTTTACGCGGGCGGCGGAGGCACTCGTCAACAGTCAGCCAAACCTGACGCGCGCCATTCATAATCTGGAAAGCGAGCTGGGCTGCCGATTGTTTCTGCGCTCCAGCCGCGGCGTGGAGCTGACACCGGAGGGCGAGGCGCTTTATGCGCACGTCACGGCCGCAATGGAACAGCTTCGTGCCGGAGAAGCGGAGCTGCTGCGTCAACGCGAGCTTCGCAGCGGAACGGTGTCTATCGCGTGCAGCGAAACGGCGCTGCACTGTGTGCTTCTGCGCGCACTGAACCGATTCCACCTGGAAAATCCCGCCATACGTCTGCGTGTTTCCAATCAGTCCGCGCCGGAAGCCGTTGATGCGCTGCGGAACGGTCTTGCCGAGCTTGCCGTCGTCACGGCGCTGCCGGACGTTCTGCCGTCTCCGCTGGAGGTTACGGTGCTGGCGAGCTTCCGCGAGACCGCCGTGTGCGGCGCGGCGCTCCCGATCGGTATCGCCCGAACGTGGACGTTGCGCGAGCTGGCGGCGCTTCCCCTCATTTCACTGCGGCGCGGCACCAGCACCTTTGAGCTGTATGACGCACTGTTTCGGCGTCACGGACTAAGCTATGCCCCGGATATTGAAGCGGCAACCTCCACACAGCTCCTGCCGCTTGTCAAAAGCGGCCTGGGCATTGCTTTTGTCCCCGAATTTTTTCTCCCGGAACCGGAAGTGCAATGTCTTTCTCTGCGCGAGGCTCTGCCGGAGCGCAGCGTCTGCCTCATTCGCCGCAGCGACCGCCCGCGGAGTATGGCCGCAGCCGCATTGGAGACCCTGCTGCTGCGCCTTTCCGAAGAAAACCCGGCACAGGAGCGGAACTCCCCCGGCCGCACGGCGTCTAAGCGGTGATATTTCCCTCAAACGAACCGAAAGGAGCCTTTGCTATGAAGCCCAATCTCAAAATTCTCTGCCTTCTGCTGACTGCGGCGCTGCTCTTGCCGCTGTGCGCCTGTACCGCGAAAATAGCACCGACCGGAAACGATCCGACACAGCCGTCGAACAACGTTCAGCCGCCCAAGCGTTCACAGGATCTGATGGCGGGCGTCACCCGCAATCCCGTTCAGTCAGCCGAAATCCCCGATGCCCTGTATGCGTCCGTAACGGATTTTTCCTTTGCACTGCTGAAAAACGCCTATCAGGAAGGCAAAAACACCGTGCTTTCGCCGGAATCCATCCTGACGGCGCTGGCGCTTGTCGCCAACGGTGCAAACGGTCAAACGCTTTCACAGCTTGAACAGGCGCTCGGCGCCTCCATTGACGAGCTGAACAACTGGTTTGCCGCACGCGATCCCGGACAGGAGCTGGTCAGCGCCAACGCCATCTGGATGAAAGAGGGGCTGCCGGTTCAGCAGACGTTCCTGCAAAAGAATGCCGACTACTTCGGCGCAAGCGCCTATACCGCCGCGATGAATGAGAAAACGCTTGCCGACATCAACGGCTGGGTCGCAAAAAACACCAAAGACCGCATCAAAAAGCTTCTCGGCAGGCTGGATGCCGACACCCGCATGGTGCTGGTCAACGCCCTGACCTTCGACGGTGAATGGGCAAATCCCTATACGAAAGATGATCTGCGCGACGGCACATTCCATGCGCCCGGCGGCGACCAGAAGGTCACGATGATGCGCTCAGAGGAGCGCGGCTACCTCTCCGACGGCAAGGCCACCGGTTTTATCAAAAACTACAGCGGCGGGCGCTATGCCTACGCGGCGCTGCTGCCGAACGAGGGCGTATCCGTGCAGGACTATCTGGCCTCTCTAACCGGTGAAGGTTTCCTGAAAATGCTGGAAAATGCCGGAAGCACACGCGTTCTCGCCACCATGCCGAAATATAAAACGGAGTGTGACTTTGAGCTGACCAAGGTGCTTCAGGCCATGGGCGTGTCCGATTTGTTCTGCGATCTGGCGGATCTCAGCGGGATCAGCAGCGAGAGCCTCTACGTCAGCAGCATTGTCCACAAAACCTTCCTGGAGGTCGATGAGCTGGGCACCCGCGCAGGCGCAGCCACGGGCGTTATGATGGATACGGCGACGGCCGTGCCGGAGGATCCGAAAATCGTCAATCTGGATCGTCCCTTCGTTATGGTGATCTATGACCGTCAAACGAATGCCATCGTTTTCTGCGGCGTCATTAATTCCGTTGCATAAGAAAAACCGCCTCTTCTCCTCACAGGAGAGGCGGTTTTTCTTCTTGACCGCAGCGGAGGCAGGGCGTATAATAAAAGAAAACACATGGAAAAGGAGCCTTCGGAAGAATATGCATCCGCTGTTTGACGCCGCCTACGAACCGCTGCCCTCGGTACAGCGCTACCTCGCACGCATGGGCTGGAGTGGCCCCATTGCGCACACGCCCGAATGCCTGAGCGAGCTGATCCGCACTCATCAGGCGAACGTTCCGTATGAGAACCTGGATGTCTGTGAATTCCACCTGCCCGTATCGCTGAAAATTGCCGACATTTATGAAAAGGTCGTCGAGCGCAGACGCGGCGGCTACTGCTTTGAGCTGAACGCGCTGTTCCTTTCGCTGCTGCGCGCCTTGGGCTTCGACGCCTACGCCTGCTTCAGCCGCGTGCAGCGCAACGCACCCGCGCTGGCGCGTATCCGCCATCATGGGATTCTCGTCCGCCTTGACAGCACGCTCTGGTTCTGCGATGTCGGCTACGGTGGGAGAATGTTCCCCGGCGCCATCGCGTTGGAGGAAAACCGGCATATGACGCACGGCAACGAGGAATACTGGGCCGAACACCTCGATGAATTCTGGTGGGCGATCTGCCGCCTTGAGGCGGATGGCAGCGTAATGCGCGAGCTTCTTGTCGGCGTGGAACACTGCGCGCCGATGGATTTTGAACTGGTCAATGCCTATTGCTATGGAAATCCGGATTCGGTATTTGTCCGGCACCGCCGTGTGTTCCGGTGTTCGGATGACGGCTTTTACGCCTTGCAGGATAACACGCTTCAGGTCGTGACCGCAGACGGCGAGACACGGCGCGAGCTGCACGGCACAAAGGAAATCGAGCAGACTCTGCGCGATGTATTCTTCCTCGACATAACACTTCCCTGATATCAGATACCGCCTGCCCCTGTTGGGCAGGCGGTATCTTCGCCGTCTGCGGCTTACTGAAAGCTCAGGATGCTGCGGATCTCCTCGCGCGAACGCAGTCCCGTGATACGCTGCTGGATCTCCCCGTCGTGCATCAGCACAAGCGTCGGGATACTCAACACGTCAAACTGCTCCGCAAGACCGCGCTGCTGCTCAATATTGACCTTGCAAAACCGGCAGCTTCCGGCAAATTCCGGCTCAAGCGCATCCAACGTTTCTCCCATTGCGCGGCACGGTGAGCACCAGTCGGCATAAAAATCGATCAGAACGGGCTGCTCGGCCTGCTCCGCTTCGGCACGGAAATTTTCGGACGTCAAAACAGTCATGACAAAAATTCTCCTTTCCCCTTCTCGGTTCTGCCCTAGCTTTCCCTACGGCAGAAAATCGATGCATTCGACAAATAAAATCGCCACGGGCCGCTTCTGTGCCCGTGGCGATCGTTTATCTCGGATTTTACGTTTGTTCTCTTCGAGGGTGCGCTTGTGAAAGCCTACACGTTGAACAGGAAGTTTACAATGTCGCCGTCCTTCATAACATATTCCTTCCCTTCGCTGCGGACCAGACCTTTAGCCTTTGCCGCAGCGAGCGTGCCGCAGGCCTTGAGGTCATCAAAGGCGATCACCTCGGCACGGATGAAGCCACGCTCAAAGTCGGAGTGGATCTTGCCCGCCGCCTGCGGCGCCTTCGTGCCGTTACGGATGGTCCATGCACGGCACTCGTCAGACCCGGCAGTCAGGAAGGAGATCAGGCCGAGCAGATGGTAGCTTGCACGGATCAGGCGGTCAAGGCCGGACTGCTTCAAACCCATCTCCTCCATAAACATCGCGCGCTCCTCGGGATCGTCCAGCTCCGCAATGTCCGCTTCGAGCTTGGCGCAAATGGGCAGCACCTCAGCGCCCTCTGCATCCGCCAATTCTCTGACCTTCTGATAGTAGGGACAGGACTCCGGGGCTTCTACATAGTTTTCCGACAGATTGGCCGCATAAATGGTGCGCTTGAGCGTCAGAAGGTCGGAGGTAGCAATCAGCGCACGGTCCTCGGGCGTACAGTCAAAGCTGCGGGCAGTCTTTCCCTCGTTCAGGTGCGCCAAAAGCGCCTGAAACACCTCCGCTTCATGCAAAAAGCGCTTATCGCCGCCCTTGGCAGCCTTCATGGCCTTATCCGCACGGCGCTCACACATCTCCACATCGGAGAAAATCAGTTCAAGATTGATAATGTCAATGTCCCGGATGGGATCCGTACCGCCCTCAACGTGCGTCACATTCGGGTCGTCGAAGCAGCGGACAACATGTACAATCGCATCCGTCGTGCGGATATTCGACAGGAATTTGTTTCCGAGCCCCTCGCCCTTCGACGCACCGCGCACCAGTCCGGCAATATCGACGAATTCGATGACGGCAGGAGTAAACTTCTTCGGCTGGTACAGGTCACGCAGCCACTCCAAGCGCTCGTCCGGCACGCTGACAACACCCACGTTGGGATCAATGGTGCAGAAGGCGTAGTTATCGGCGGGAATCCCCGCATTTGTAATGGCATTGAACAGCGTGGACTTGCCGACATTCGGCAAACCTACGATACCTAATTTCATATATACTCATTCTCCTTCGATTTTCCTTGATTTTCAAGGGGTTTCAGCGTTCGGCGTCTCGGCTGTTACACCATTTTTACACCATTTCCGCATTTGGTGTAAGCCCTCCTTCGCCGCAGGCGAAGGAGCTCCGCAGCAGTGGTGCCGCACGACATTTTATCTCTTTGCCTTGATCTTCGCAGCCAGTTGAACAAGCTTCGCCATCTGCGGCCGAAGCACAAGGTCGAACTGACCGACATAGGAATGGAATTCCGCGCCGTAGCCCTGCTTGTACTTATGCAGGCCGATCTTCGGATTGTCGTCCACAGGATAACCCTCCACGCCGCGGAAGTCAAAGGCATCGCATCCGGCTTCAATCGCATCGCTCTGCATCCGCCACTGAAGATACTCATTCGGGCGGTCGGCAAGACGGGAGTTGTCCGAACAGCCATACATATGCCAGGAACGGTTGCCATAGGTCACGGCAATGGTACCCGCGATGATTTCGCCGTTCTGCTTTGCAAAGTACATTTTCGCGTGGCCGCCCAACTCCGTCAGAAGCTGACGGAAATACGGACCGGAGCGCGGCGTAAACTCATTTTTCTCCGCCGTCTGCGCCATCATACGACAGAATTCCGGCACGTCATCCGGCGTACCGAACACGCATTCGATGCCGCGTCGCTGGGCAAGATGAACATTATAACGCGTCGAACGGTGGTATTTGGACTCCAGAGTCTCCGGCGTAAGGCCGCGGAGGTCCAGCACATAGCACATTCTCGGCTGGAAAAGCGTATAGTCCGTCGCCATATTCTGCGTAAAGCCGAGGCGTTTGCATTCATCGGAGAAATCCGTGCGGTTTTCCTCAATGCGCGGGTCAAGGCGCAGAACGTAGGCGCCGGTCTGCTTTGCAAGGTCGCGTGCCGCGTCGACAAGCTCCTCAAAGGTCGCCCAGTCGCCATCCGAAAAGATAGGGCCGCGCGGTGCATACAGCATACAGGTGTTCAGATAGTGAACATTGTGGCGCAGCAGTGCCATCGTCCCGACGATTTTCCCGCTGTCGTCGCGGCAGATCAGGCCATACCATCCCCAGTCCTTTTTCACACGCCCCCAGAGCGAAGTTTGCATAAAGTGGCAGAATTCATGATGCAGGACAAAATCATCCAGCGCAGCAGACTGCTCTATCGTAATGAGCTCCGTCATAGCCGATCCCTCGATTCCAAAATTCAGATAGGAAAATTGTAACACAAGCGTGTGCGGCGGTCAACCATATTTTGCGCCGCAACGGTACTTTCATACAAAAAAAGGGACCGCAAAGGTCCCTTCCATGTTCAAAACAGGCGCAGCCCGCGGACATATTTTGCGGCAAGCTGCCGGTCGTCGGCCAGATACAGGCACCGCTCCAGACGGCTTCGCACCGAAAGCGGCTGCGGATGCACAAGCGCCGTATCGTCAAGGACGATCGCATCCAGCTCATAACCCGGTTCAAACGCACCGACCTTGCCAAAAAAAGCACCGCCGCCGCGCGTCGCCATATAGAGTGCCTGATCGACCGTCAACGGCCTGACGCTCTCGTCAAGCAATCGCCAGCGCAGCTTTGAGGCGCGGATCGCTCCCGCAAGCACAGCAAAAAGATTTTCCGTCTCACCGCCGGCAACATCGGAGGAAACGCCGACGCGCAGCCCCTCCGCAAGGTAGGCCGAAACAGGCGCTGCTCCGGAGGCAAGGTTGGAATTTGACAGCGGGGAATGCGCAACAAATACGCCGTTTTTGCGCATCAGCGCACGCTCGGCCTCACCGGAATGAACGCAGTGCGCCATGATGCAGGGCGTATCCCCGCCGAGCAGGCCGAAGCGGTCATAGACCTCGCCATAAAACTCGGAGTCCGGAAACAGCTCCTTTACCCAGGCGATCTCGCCAAAATTCTCAGACAGGTGGCTCTGCACGGGAAGCGCATATTTCCGTGCCAGATGTCCCAGTCCATCCAGAAGCTCCGGCGTGCAGCTCGGCGCAAAACGCGGCGTCAAAATCGGCCTCACATTGGCAAACCGTTCCCGTGTTTCGCAAATCCACGCCTCCGTCGTCTCCAGAGAAGCGGCGGTATCCTCGCGCAATGTCTCTGGGCAGTTGCGATCCATATTGACCTTTCCAACGTAAGCAACAAGGCCGCTTTCATCCAGCAGGCGCATCAGGAGCTTCGTCGCTCCGCGGTGAATCGTACCGAAAGCAACAACACGGGTTGTAAAGCTGCGGCGCAGTGCGCCAACAAACTGGCCGTAAGCGCGCGCGGCGTACTCCGCGTCGGCATACTTCGATTCCTCGGGGAAGGTGTACCGCTCCAGCCAGTCAAGCAGCTCCATATCCATGCCAAGGCCACGGAAAGAAAACTGCGGCGCATGGACATGAAGATCCGCCAATCCGGGAAGGATCAGAGCGTCTCCAAAGTCGGTGACGGGAAGGTTTCGGTACCGCTCCGGCAGTACGTCGAACACGTTACTGCACAAACCGTCCTCGCAAACGAGCCATGCTCGCTCCCGAATCCGGACGGCATCGACGGAGCTACAGTCACACAAGTTGCCGCGTAGAACAAAGGATTTCATTTTTGGGTGCCCCCTTTGGCGGTTTTTCACAAATTCATTATAACACCCCGTCTTGTTTTTGTCAATCTATTCCGTGTCTGTTTTCTGATTTTAAATCAGATTTTACCAGCTCCGACAACGCTTCACAACTGTTTTCCACAGCGCCATCCAGAACAGCCGCCAAAAGCCGCTGCTGCATCTGCCCGATCTGCCTGTCGCGCAGGCCAAACGCCATCAGCTCCCCGCCGCTCAGAGCAAGCTCACGGACGCTCATCGGTGGCTTTTGCGCCAGAACCGCCGCCAAGGCCGCCTCCACCGCGGCGGTTTCCTGTTCTATCTTCCACGCAGGACGTGTCCCCGTGCCCATGCGGTCGGCGCGGCGCAGCCGCAGAAGCAGCCGTGCATCCCGTGCGCCGTCCATCCGGACAAGCAACCGCCGCAAGGCTCTCGGCGAATCGGCGGGCAGCTCCCGCGAATGCTCGGCAATCAGTCTTGTAACTCGCCCTATTGTTTCCCGATCAAAATGTAACCGCGTCAGTGCGGCTCGTGCAAGCTCCGCGCCCCGCTCTGCATGATTGTAAAAGTGGCCAATCCCCGCAGCATCCGTCGAAAAGCAATCAGGCTTTCCGGTGTCGTGCAGCAGCACGGCTAGCCGCAGGATGACATCCGGCTCCGCCGCATCAATCGCGTGCAGGGTGTGTTCCCAAACGTCATAGGCATGGTGCGGGTTGTGCTGGTCGAAGCCGATGCAGGCGGAAAGCTCCGGCAGCACAACGCACACAGCGTCGGAAAACTCACGCAGTACACGCGCGGCCGCAGCGCCGCGCAGCAGACCGCACAGCTCCTTTGCAATGCGTTCGCTTGATACGCGGTGCAGCAAATCACGCAATTCATGCAAAGCCGATGCCGTATGCCTTTCAACCCGAAGGTCAAAACGCGATGCAAAGCGGAGTGCGCGCAGCATTCGCAGCGCATCCTCCGTAAACCGCGCAGTCGGCTCGCCGACGCATCGCAGGATGCCGTGCCTCAAATCGTCTCGCCCGCCGAACGGATCGACCACATAGCCGTTTTCGTCCGCCGCCATGGCATTAATGGTGAAATCGCGGCGCGACAGGTCGCCGGCGAGCGTATCGAGAAACGCCACGTCGCTCGGATGGCGGGCGTCGGAGTAACCCGTCTCGGCACGGAAGGTCGTGATCTCATAGCCCGCCTCACCGCGCAGCAGCGTGACCGTACCGTAACGCGCACCGGTAAGCAGGACGCGTTCGCCCGGAAAGCAATCCACGGTTTGCTCCGGCCGCGCGGCGGTGCAAATATCCCAATCGTTCGGTACCGCGCCAAGCAGGCTGTCGCGCACGCAGCCGCCGACCGCATAGGCTGCATAGCCCTTCGCGCGGAGCGTTTGCAGAATATCACGAACCTCTTCCGGGATCGGAATTTGAAGCATGCCCTCCATTCCGCGCTCTAGCCCTCCCATTGCTTCCAAACCTCCGGACAATATCCGGAGGTCGCCTGCCGTCCGTTGCGCACGACAGGCGTTTTCATCAGCTCCGGGCGCTCAAACAGCTTATCCTCTTTGGCGCGGGTATCGTCCATATAGCGCATCAGCGTGACATCCGCATCCTTGCTGCTCCAATCGATGAGCTGATCTACACCGCCGACGGCACGAAGCACACTTTCAAATTCTCCGTTGGACATTCCGTAGCGCTTCAGATCGATATACTGATATTTTATGCGGCGTTCTTTGAAATAGCGCTCCGCTTTTTTGGTGTCAAAGCATTTGTTTTTTCCAAAAATCTGAATGTTCATCCGTACTTTACCTCCATCAGCCAAAGGCCCTTTGCCGGGGCTGTCTCTCCTGCCGCGGCGCGCGGACCTCCGAACAGTCCCGGGACGGACTGCGCCTCACGCTTTCCGAGCCCGACCTCGAGCAGTGTTCCGGCAAGAATTCTCGCCATGTGATACAGGAAACCGTCGGCAGTCATATCAATTTGCAGCTCTGCGCCGCACTGCGTCAATTCTACACGCTTGAGCGTGCGGACGGTTGATTTCTTCATCTGCGGATTGCTGCAAAATGCAGCAAAATCGTGCGTACCGGTCAACAGTCCCGCAGCCTCACGCATTGCGCGAAGCTCCAACGGCTGTGCCACCCGCACACGCCAGCGCCGTTCAAACACATCCGGCATCTCGCTGTTCCAGATACGGTAGCGATATGTCTTTTCCGCGGCGCAAAGGCGGGCATGAAAGCGCGGTGCGGCATATTCCAGCGACAGTGCGCCGATGTCCTCCGGCAGAAGCGTGCGCAGCCGCGGCAGCACCCGTTCCGGCGGCAGCGCGGGAGCGCGGAACGAGGCGACCTGTCCCAGCGCATGGACGCCCGCATCCGTGCGCCCGCTTCCGCTGATCTCAATCGGCAGACCGAACAGCTCGCTCAGCGCCTGCTCCACCCTGCCCTGAATACTCACGCCGCTCTTTGGCAGCCGTTGCCAGCCCTGATAGCGCGTGCCGTCGTAGCACAGCGTCAGTCTGTAATTCTGTAATTCCATTCTTTCACCTCAGATCCGCAGGAAAACGCCCCGACGTATAGTTCGCCGGGGCGTTCGTTTGCAGTTTAGTCCTTCTTGAGGAATTTGTCGTAAAAGCTGACGACGAGCTTCGCACACTGAGCGCGGGTCGCCTTGCCCTGGGGCAGCAGATAGCCGTCCGATCCGTTGAGGATGCCGCTGGCAACCGCCCACTGCATCGCTTCACGGGCGTAGGAGGAAACCCGTCCCGCATCCGGGAAAGCCGACAGATCCGCGCGAGCCGAGGTGTCGATGCCGCAGCTTCCGGCATAACGGTACAGGAACGTCACGAGCTGCTCACGCTGGACCATCGCATTCGTGCCGAAGGTACCGTCGCCCATGCCGAGCACGATCCCCTGTTCCGTCCCCCACGCAACGGCCTGCGTATACCACTGACCCGCAGGGACGTCGCTGAACGAAGCGCTTCCGGTAACGGCGGGAGAGCCGGCCATACGGTAAAGAACGGTAACGATCATGGCACGGGTCATCGTGCCGCCCGGTTCAAAGGTGCCGTCGCCCATACCGTTGAACAATCCCAGCTCCACACCGCGCAGCACATAGTCGTAATACCACTGAGAGGGATCCACATCCGTAAACGAAGGCGTCGGCTCGGTGGGCTCCGTCGGTTCCGTGGGCTCCGTCGGTTCCGTGGGCTCCGTCGGTTCCGTGGGCTCCGTCGGTTCCGTCGGATCGGTCGGATCGACCGGCGCCAGCTCCCAGCGGGCATACAGGCGGAGATTCTTCGTCGTCGGGGCAGCGGCAGCAGCGGTGTAAAGCGTGCCGCCGGCCTCCGGTTTATCATACCAACCGAGGAAGCGGTGTCCCTCACGGACGGGGACGGGCAATGTCCCGAGCACCTCGCCCGTGCGGTAGTAGCGGTAGTCCACATCACAGGAACCGCCCGCCGCGTTGTAGACAATACGCATATAGCGCGAATTGCCGAGCTTATACTCGCCATGCAGATACAGACACGCCTCGTCAATACGGCGCAGCGCCAGACCGTCCAACGGAGAGCCGCCGGCATTGATCCAGCGCCCAAGCGTATTGACAAATGCAAGCTCATCCGTTACACCGTCAAGCAGGTTTTTGTACAGCTCATAATCCGAGCGCATCCACTGTTGGCCAAGGTTGAAGGTCAGGCTGACCATCATGTCATACTGTGCCTGCGTATGTACGACGGCAGATTTTTCATTCAGGAGCTTGTCCAGCACCTTTTCAAAATCGGCAAGCATCACGCGCAGGAGGCGGTCGGCCTCTTCACGGGTAATGCCGTCCGGATAGTCATCGGGATCGCAGCGCGTGCCGTAACCGATGGACCATTGGCTGTAGTCCCACACGGCATACTGCAGGAAGCCCTCATGATCCTTGATAAACTGAACTCCCTCCTCACTGGTCTTCAGCTCCGGCAGCTCCGGCTCCGGTTCCGTGGGGTCTGTGGGGTCAGTAGGGTCGGTAGGGTCATTGTCGTTCGGGTTGCCGGAAACCGGATCTCTCGTCCAACGGGCATAAACGGCCAGATTCTCCGTTACGGTCAGCTTATTGACAACCTGCGTGCCGTCCTCCTTCGCGGTAAACCAGCCGGCAAAGTTGTAGCCGCTGCGCGTTGCCAACGGGAGCTCGGCATAGGTCTGGCCGGCGGCGTAGCAAAGCACGGTGTTATCCTCGGACTTACCGCCGTTGCCGTCAAAGACAAGATAACGGAAGCCGGGGGTCGTCGTCCCCTGATAGTCCTCGTAAAGGAAAAGCTGAAGCTCGCGGATACGGCGGTCAAGGAGCTTCTGCGAAAAATCCGAACCCACCTTCACCCATGCGCACATGGCGTTGGCCAGCTCGACCTCGCTGAATTTTCCGGCGGCAAGCACACGCTCCACGCGGTAATTGCTGCTGAGGATATACGTCCCGTAATTAATCGTAAAGTCGATCAGCGCATCGGCCTGCGGCTGCGTAAACGTAAGCGAATAGCGTGAGGCAAGCGCCGTGACAGCCTGCTCGGCCTGCGTGAGAGCCGAGGTACCGGAAACATCCTTGCCGCTCATTTCCTTCACGAACGCAAGGCCGTCCGTACTGAGCCGATAATCCTTCTCCGCATAGGGCTCCTGCTCGGTCGCAAACGCAGGGATCAGCATGGCCGAAAGGAGGCAGGTCACAAGGAATATGATAAAGGATCTTCTCATGGTTTCACCTCTGGATCTGAATTTGCCGAAAATCAACACGGTTTCATTGTAACAGACTTTTTCAGGCTCGTCAAGCGCCGTTCGCACCGCTACTTGGCATTTTGAAAAAATAATTACAAATCAGTAACAAGATTTCCCGCCGCAGCCATAAAATTCCAAACATCGCGATAGACCTCAAGCCGATTCGGCTCGTTGAGGATCTCGTGGCGGCCGGAGTAGAGCTTGCAGTCAACACGCCGCACTCCCGCCTTTCGGAACTCCTCTGCCGCCCGAATGACGCCCCTGCTCATATTGCCGACGGGATCGGACTGCCCGGCAATCAGCAGCACCGGAAGCTCCGGATTCATCCGCGCCAGGTTTTTTCGCTTCTGGTTGAACGCGATACCACCGAGCATGGCGCGCGCCAGTCCAACCGTCTCCTTGCCGCCGCACAGCGGGTCGGCGGTATAACGCGCAACGACCTCCGGGTCGGAGCAAACCCAGTCGTTTTCCGTCTTTGCATCGGGGAATTTGGCGTTGTAGGCGCCGAACATCAACCGATGCAAAAAACGACTGTGCCGCTTATCGCCGCCGAGCGCAGCCAGCGCCGTCAGCGCACGCCCGGCCAGCAGCACGGGCTCCGGCTGCCACGCCGTACCGCAGATGACCGCACCGGCCAGCCGCGTTTTCGGGTAACGGATGAGAAGGCTGCGCGTCAGAAAGGAACCCATGGAGTGGCCCAGGATAAAATAGGGTGTATCCGGAAACTCCGCCTGTGTGCGGCGCAGCAGCTCAAAGCTGTCGTCCACGGCGCAGAACCATCCGCCCGCAAAATACAGCGGCGCGCCGCTGCCTTCGCTTTTTCCGTGACCCATATGGTCCTCCGCAACGACCAGAACTCCGCGCTCGTTGAGCCAACGGGCAAATTCGTCATAGCGCAGCATATGCTCGGCAATGCCGTGAACGATCTGCAAAACGGCTATGGGCGCTCCCTCCGGCTCCCAGCGATACGCATGAATCGTCCCCGCACCATGCGAGGGGAATGAAAATTCTTTCATACCGGTTCCTTTCTGTCCGATTTATTGGACACATCATTTGGTATTCTTATTCCGAAAAAACGAATGCGGAGGAATAAAACATGAAACAGTCAAATCAGGTCATCGATCTTCGTCCCTATCTGGCCGCGCAGCAGACGGTCGAAGTGCCCGTCGCGCCCACGCCGGTGTGCGAGCGGAAAGGAAGCCGTGTCGCGGCGGCAGTCGGCATGGTGGAGTGCGCCGTAACCGTCGCCATCGGCGCGGGCTTTGGCATAGCGCTGCTGGCATTTCTCGCCGCTCTGCTGCGGTAATTCCGTGTATTCCGTCCTTACCATTCCCCCGTAGGGAAAAATATTTCTCCTGCGGGGGCTGCAGGACGCCGAAGCGCATCATCGGGTGCAGACAATCGGCCGCATGACACCGAATCAGAGCCGTTTTGCCGTCGTCGAGGCTATTTCGTATTCTTCTTATAGAGATAATTCAGACCCTTTGTCATAAGGCTCTTATCCCAGAGAATCTCACGGCGGCAGAGAGGAATTACAAAGCGCGAAATGCCGCCGGTGGCAACAATGCGTGCGGGACGTCCCAGCTCGTCCTCCATGCGGTCGAGCAGGCCGTCGAGCATGGCCGCAGCGCCGAACATGACACCGCTGCGCATACTGTCGCGCGTATTTTTGCCGATGGCACGGGGCGGCTCGTCGAGACTGATCCCGGGGAGCTGTGCGGTGCGGCCCGTAAGCGCGTCAAGGGAAATCATCAGGCCGGGGCAGATGCAGCCGCCGACGAAGGAGGCCGTCTCATCAATGGCGGTAATGGTCGTGGCCGTGCCCATATCAACGATCAGCAGCGGCGCGCCGTATTCACTGATGGCCGCAACGGCAGCGACGATCAGGTCACTGCCAATTTCGGAAGGGTTGTCCATCCGGATATTCAGCCCGGTGCGGATACCGGGGCCGACGATCAGCGGCATTTTTCCCGTGAGCTTCAGAAGCGCCGTTTTGACGGAGTTCAGCACCGGCGGTACAACCGAGGAGATGATACAGCCGTCCACCTGATCGGGAATCACATCAAACAGCCCGAGCAGGATCTTCAGCTCGGCGCAGTATTGGTCCGAGGTTTTGATCCGGTCGGTTGCAAGTCGCGCTTCAAAACGGATCTCGTCGTCCTCAATGCCGCCGAGGACAATGTTAGTATTTCCAATGTCAATGGTCAGAATCATAGTGCTTCCTCCGAGTATACTTCCTTCAGGCAGCAGGAAAAGCCGCCGTTTTCTATGGTCACAACGGCGCAGGTCGGCCGCATGCCGCCGCAGGCGCCGGGGTTTAGCAGCCATAAGGCGCCCTCTTCCGAGAGGTGCGGGCTATGGGTATGGCCGAACAGCGCAAGCTGCGCCTCCTGCTCTCGCGCGGCATAAACGATGCGCAGAAGCCCGGTCTTGACGCCGTAGCGATGACCGTGAGCGGCGAAAACGCGCACGCCGTCGAAAACCCGAAGCAATGTTTCGCTGCGCGTGGGATCGGTGTAATCGCAATTCCCGCGCACGCTCAGAACGGGCAGACCGGGGAAGTCCCCCGCCAGCTCGTCGGCATCGGCGCAATGGTCGCCGAGATGGATAACGGCGTCCGGCCGCGTACCGTATACGGCGCGGCGCAGCGCATCCATATCTCCATGAGAGTCCGATACGATCAAAAGCTTCACAATCGTCACCCTTTCCGTCTCCGCTGCATATACCGTTATTATATCAGAAGTTTGCAAGGGAGGCAATGACCATGCAGCAGGATCCCGCAAAAAAAACCGATACCGATCAGCTCCGACGCATTCTGGCAAGCGCCGAGGGGCGGCAGCTCCTGGCTCTGCTCTCGCGCGGCAACACACAGACGCTGCAAAATGCCGCCGAGGCCGCCCGTCAGGGAGACGCGGCGCGCGCACAGGCGCTGATGCAACCGCTGCTGTCTGATCCGCAGGTGCAGACGCTGCTTGCGCGGCTGAACGGGCAGAGGTAACGCAATGGACGGTATGGAGGATCAGCTCAACCGGATCCTGAGCGACCCGCAGAGCATGGCGCAAATTCAGGCACTTGCACAGTCGCTCGGTCTGGGCGGCGCGCCGGGCGCGCCGCCGCAATCGCAAACCCCGCCGCCCGCACCGCCGCAGGCGCCGCCCGCACTGCCCTTCGGCGCCATGGACGAGGGCTTCGCCCGCTCGGTTTTTTCGCTCATGCAGCAGGCCAACCACAGCGACTCGCGACAGGAAGCGCTACTGTGCGCGCTGAAGCCCTATCTGAAGCCCGACCGCTGCGCCAAGCTTGACCGCGCCATGCAGATTGCCCGTCTTTCGCAGCTCGCAGGGCTGGCGCTGCGGCAATACGGCGGTTTTCCCGGGCTGTAAGGAGGGTAGGGTATGTATCATCGTTATTCTCCGGACCAAAGCGGCGGCTTTCGCCGCCAAAGCGTGCCGGACGCCCCGCAGAAACCCGCTCCCTCCGCGCCGGCTCCGGCACCGCCCGCCGCACCGCCCTGTCCTCCGCCGGCACTTTCACGGCTGCCCGTCGTGGAGCGGCTTCTGCCCATGTGCAGCGACGACGGAGATACGCTCCTGTTACTTATTCTGCTCCTGCTTCTTGCCGACGGCAACGAGGATTCTCAGAGCATTGCGCTGACGCTCGCCATCTTTCTCTTCCTGCAATAAACGGAGCGCTTGACTTTTTTGCGGGGATTCCGTATAGTATAAAGAAAAAACGAGAAACAGAGGGATGTTTTATGGATACAAAAGCTCTGGCGCAGCTTCTCTTTCCGGATGTGACCCAAACGCCGCAGGCGCTTGAGGCGCGCTTTCCCGAGCGCAGTCTCCCCGAGGGTGCGGTCGTCACCCGCATGGCCCCCTCGCCGACCGGCTTTGTCCATCTGGGCAATCTGGTGCAGGGACTTGTCGCCGAGCGCATGGCGCATCAGTCCGGCGGCGTGCTGTTTTTGCGCGTAGAGGACACCGATGCCAAACGCGAAGTGCCCGGCGCCGTAGAGGTACTGATCGACACACTGAGCCACTACGGCATCACCTTCGACGAAGGCGCAACCAAGGACGGCGACTCCGGAAGCTACGGTCCCTATCGCCAGCGCCGTCGCGCATCGATCTACCATGTATATGCCAAACAGCTCGTCGAGCAGGGCGACGCGTACCCCTGCTTCTGCACGGAGGAGGAACTGGCCGCCATGCACGCCGAGCAGGAGGAGAAAAAGGTCAACTTCGGCTATTACGGCCCCTATGCCGTGTGGCGCGACCGTCCGCTTGCGGACGTCGAGGCGGCGCTGCGCAGCGGGCAGCCCTGGGTGCTGCGCTTCCGTTCGACCGGAAGCTGCGAGCGTCAGTTTAAATTCAACGATCTCGTAAAGGGCACGCTGACCGTCACCGAAAACGATATCGATCATGTGCTGCTCAAATCCGACGGAATTCCCACCTACCACTTTGCCCACGCGGTGGACGACCACCTGATGCGCACCACGCATGTGGTGCGCGGCGATGAATGGCTGCCGAGTCTGCCGTTCCACATCCAGCTTTTCCATGCGCTCAGCTTCCGTCTGCCGAAGTACGTCCACATCGGTCCGCTGATGAAAATGGACGGAACAAGCAAGCGCAAGCTCTCCAAACGCAAGGACCCCGAGCTGGCATTGACCTATTACAAGGCCGAGGGCTTCCCCGTTCGCGCGGTATACGAGTATATCATGACGCTGCTCAACTCAAACTATGAGGACTGGCGCCGCGCCAACCCCGATGCGGACAGCGACGCTTTCCGTTTCTCCTGTAAAAAGCTCAATCCGGCAGGCGCGCTGTTTGACTATGCCAAGCTGTGTGACGTGTCAAAAAACGAGATCGCCCGCATGGATGCCGCGCAGGTTTACACGCTCGCGCTGGCGTATGCCGAAGAGTTTGAGCCGGACTTCGCCGCAGCGCTGCGCAGAGACCCGGATTACGCAAAAGCGATCCTCGCCATCGGCCGGGGCGGTAAAAAGCCGCGCAAGGATCTGGCGACCTGGCGCGACGTGAAGCCGTATATGAGCTTCTTCTACGACGAATTCTTTGTCCGCGAGTCTTTCCCGGCACAGTTCGCCCCCTCCGTCATCCGCACGGCGTTGGAAAAGCTTGCGGCCGTCTATGACCCGGCAGACGATTCCGCCGTCTGGTTCGATAAGCTCAAGGCCGTCACGGCGGAGCTGGGCTATGCGACGGATATGAAGGCCTATAAGGCAAACCCCTCTGCATGGCCCGGTTCCGTGGCGGACGTGTCCGGCTTCCTGCGCCTTGCCGTCACCGGCAAAGCCAATTCCCCGGATCTCTACTCCGTCATGCAGCTTCTCGGCCCGGCGCGCTGCGCCGAACGGCTGAAGAGCGCCGTCGATTCGCTCTGATGGGCGCCAAAGCCGACGCCTCCCGTACAAGGATTCTGGAAGCCGCAAGGACTCTCTTTGCTGAAAAAGGCTTCGCCCGTGTGAGTATGGCCGATGTCTGCAACACCGCGGCGATCTCGCGCGGCGGACTGTATCGCTACTTCTCCTCGACGGAGGAGCTGTTCGGTGCGCTTGTGCGGCAGGAGCAGGTGCTTGCCGTCGCCGCGTTGGAGCGTGCACAGGCAAACGCCGTTCCGGCAAAGCGTGTGCTGGAGACCTTTCTGACCGCGCGGCTGGCACAGCTTCTCGACCCGAAGCGCTGCTATGACAAGGGAGAGCTGCCGGACGAATGTCCGCAGGTGCGGGCACTGCTCGTCGAGCGCGCGGAATCCTCCGTCGCCATTGTTGCGGCGCTGATTCGGCTCGGTACGGAGCAGGGCGATTACCGCTGTGATACGCCGGAGGCGGCAGCCGCGCATATTCTCTGGTTGCTGGAGGGTATGGCAAAGCACAACGCCCTGCTTCCCCTGACGCAAACGGACATTGACGGTCAGCTTTGTCTGATCCGGCAGCTTTTGGGATAAAACGCCCGGACTTATCGTCACTGACCGCAAACAATACGGCGCAGAGCCGATCGGCTCTGCGCCGCCAAGATTGTGTATCCTCCTTTCATTGCCGCGTTGCCCCGCTTCGTACGGCAAGTCGGGAGTCTCGGTTCAAAAAACGGCTGCCGCCCATACGGGCGGCAGCCGTTTTGCCGTTTTTCTGAGGCAGGCAGCAGCCCGCCGTCTTATTTTTCCGCCTTCCTGGCAAAGCTCTTACGGGCAGGTTGATTGGAATCCGTCAGCGTTTCGCCGAGCCGCCTGAGCAGATCCTTCTGCTCACGGTTCAGACGGGTCGGCGTCTCAACCGTTACGGTGACATACTCGTCGCCGCGGCCCTTACCGCCGACATTCGGGATGCCCTTGCCGCGCAGGCGGAAGGTTGTTCCGGTCTGCGTACCCTCGGTAATGCTGTAGCGCACCTTGCCGTCAAGCGTCGGCACCTCAACCTCCGCGCCGAGCGCCGCCTGCGCAAAGGTGACCGGCATTTCGCAGTAAACGTCCTGTCCGCGGCGGACAAAGAGCGGATGACTGCGCACGCGCACCGTGACCATCAGGTCGCCTGCGGGGCCGCCGTTGGAACCGACGTTGCCCTCACCGCGCACACGGAGCGTCTGCCCGTCGTCGATACCGGCCGGGAAGCGCACGCGCGTCTTGAATGTACGGCGCACCTTGCCCTTGCCCTTGCAGCGTGGACAGGGTGTGGGAATTCTTTTACCGGTGCCCCGGCAATCCGGGCATACGCTGTCCGACTGCATGACCATGCCCATGAAGCTCTGCTGCATGCGAACCGTACCGCTGCCCTTACAGCGCGAGCAGGTCTCCACCTTCGTGCCGGGCGCGGCGCCCGTACCCTTGCACTCGTCGCAGTCGCAAATGCGCTGCGCGGAAATCTCCTTCTCGGTGCCGAAAGCGGCCTCTTCAAAGTCCAGCTCAATCTGCGCGCCGATATCCTCGCCGCGCATCGGCGAGTTGGCGCTGCGGCGTGTGCTTCGACCACCGCCGAACAGATCGCCGAAGATGTCGCCGAAGCCGGAGAAGCCGCCGAAATCCCCGAAGGGGTTGCCGCCTGCGGCGTTCGGATTGAAATTCGGGTCCACGCCTGCGAAGCCAAACTGATCGTAGCGTGCACGCTTCTCCGGGTCGGACAGAACCTCATTGGCCTCGTTGATCTCCTTGAAGCGCTGCTCGGCGTCCGGCTCGTGGTTTACGTCCGGGTGGTACTGCGCCGCTAGCTTGCGGTAGGCGCGCTTGATGTCGGCGTCGGTCGCGTCCTTCGCCACGCCCAGCACCTCGTAATAATCGCGTTTGTTTTCGTTTGCCATGCGTCCACCTTCTTATGGAAGCTCGATGTGCCTGCCGGAAAGCAGGCGAGCGGGGCGGCGAAGCCGCCCCGCTTCGAGATTCTGTCTTAGTCCTTGACTTCCTCGAAGTCTGCGTCTACGACGCCGTCGTCGCCGGGCTGATTGCCGCCCTGCGGATTCTGACCGTCCTGCGGCGCAGCGTTCTTGTAGAGCTTCTCGGAGATGGCGTAGAACGCCTTCTGGAGCTTGTCGGTAGCATCCTTGATAGCCTGCACGTCGTTGCCCTTGTTCTTCTCCTTCAGCTCCTCCAGCGCGGCCTGCACGGGCGCCTTGTCGGAATCGCTGACCTTGTCGCCCAGCTCATTCAGCGTCTTCTCGGTCTGGTAGATAACCTGATCGGCGGCGTTGTGGGTATCGACCTCGTCCTTGCGCTGCTTATCCTCGGCCGCAAACTGCTCGGCCTCCTTAACAGCCTTATCGATATCCTCTTTCGAGAGGTTGGACGACGCGGTGATGGTAATCTTCTGTTCCTTGCCGGTGCCGAGGTCCTTTGCCGAGACGTTCACGATGCCGTTGGCATCGATATCGAAGGTGACCTCGATCTGCGGCACGCCGCGCGGCGCGGGAGCGATGCCGTCAAGATGGAACTTGCCGAGCGTCTTGTTATAGGCGGCCATCTCACGCTCGCCCTGCAGCACATGAACCTCAACGGAGGTCTGATTGTCTGCCGCGGTGGAGAAAATCTGGCTCTTGCGAGTCGGGATGGTAGTATTGCGGTCGATCAGGCGGGTAAACACGCCGCCCATCGTCTCAATGCCCAGAGACAGCGGAGTTACATCCAGCAGCAGCAGACCCTTCACATCGCCACCGAGAACGCCGCCCTGAATGGCCGCGCCAACCGCGACGCACTCATCGGGGTTGATACCCTTGAATCCTTCCTTGCCGGTAATGGTCTTGACAGCCTCCTGCACGGCGGGGATACGGGACGAGCCACCGACGAGCAGAACCTTGGAAAGGTCACTGGCCTGAACGCCTGCGTCGGCCATCGCCTGACGGACGGGCTTCAGCGTCGCCTCGACCAGGTGTGCGGTCAGCTCATTGAACTTTGCGCGGGTGAGCGTAACGTCCAGATGCTTCGGGCCGTTGGCGTCTGCGGTGATATACGGCAGGTTAATGGTCGAGGAGGTCACGCCGGACAGCTCGATCTTTGCCTTTTCGGCCGCTTCCTTCAGACGCTGCATGGCAACCTTATCGCCGGACAGATCAATGCCCTCGGTCTTTTTGAACTCCGCAACGAGATAATCCATAATGCACTTATCGAAATCGTCGCCGCCGAGATGAGTGTTGCCGTTCGTGGCAAGCACCTCGATGACGCCGTCGCCGATGTCAAGGATGGACACGTCGAAGGTGCCGCCGCCGAGGTCATAGACCATGATTTTCTGCTCGGCTTCCTTATCGACGCCGTAAGCCAGCGCGGCAGCGGTCGGTTCGTTGATAATACGCTTGACCTCCAGGCCGGCGATCTTGCCGGCGTCCTTGGTGGCCTGACGCTGCGCGTCGTTGAAATACGCCGGAACGGTGATGACGGCTTCGGAAACGGTCGTACCGAGATATGCTTCCGCGTCTGCCTTCAGCTTGCGCAGGATCATTGCGGAGATCTCCTGCGGAGTATATTTTTTACCGTCAATATCGACCTTGTAATCGGTGCCCATGTGGCGCTTGATCGAAGAGATGGTGCGGTCGGCGTTGGTCACGGCCTGACGCTTTGCGACCTGACCGACCATGCGCTCTCCGGTCTTGGAGAATGCGACGACGGACGGGGTGGTACGGTTGCCTTCGGCGTTGGCGATAACGACGGGCTCGCCGCCCTCCATCACTGCCACGCAGGAATTCGTAGTACCGAGATCGATACCGATAATTTTATTGTTAGCCATAGTTCAGTTCCTCCAATATATCAAGAGATTTTTTACGGATTTTATATGGGTCGTTTCAGTTCGCAACCTTGACCATCGCGAAGCGGATCACCCGCTCGCCCATGGCAAAGCCGGTCTGGAAGACCTCTGCAACAACGTTCTCGCCAAGCGTTTCGTCCTCGATGTGCATCACGGCGTTGTGCCGCTGCGGATCGAACGCCTCTCCCGCCGCGCCAAAGGGGATAATCTCCAGCGCAGCCAGAATCTTGACCAGCTCGTTCATTGTCATTTCCACGCCCTTTTTATAGGCGGCGTCGGCAGTCTCATTTTTCAGGGCACGCTCCAGATTGTCATAGACCGGCAGGAATTTCTTCGCCGTGTCTGCTTTGGCGTCCTGATAGATGCCGTCCTTTTCCTTCGCCGAACGTTTGCGGAAGTTGTCGTACTCCGCCGCAAGGCGCAGGTACTGCTCGTGCTCGCGCGCCTGCGCGGCCTTCGCCTCGTCGAGCGCGGCGGCCGTCTGATCCGCCTCGGGAGCCTCGGCGGGAACCTCAGCCGCTTCTGCAGCGGTCTGCTGCGCAGCCTGTGCGTCCTGTTCGGTTTTTTCGACTTCTTTCTTCTTATTGCTCAAGGCTTATTCCTCCTTCTTCGCTTCGGGCAACTCCGGCTTTGAGAACATCCGGCCGAGGCCCTCGGCAAAGTAGCTCAATCTTGCTGTGATCTGTGCATAATCCATTCGCTGCGGACCAACCACGCCGATCATACCCTGCATCCCGTCGCCGATGTCGAAGCGAGTCATCACGACGGAGGTGTCCTTCAGCTCCTCGGCGACATTTTCGGGGCCGACGAGGATCTGAACAGGATTGCCCTCGCCAAGCTTTGCGGGCAGATGGGAGATGGTCTCCTCATCAAGCGCACCGAGCACGGCCTGCGCCTTATCGACATCCTGATACTCCGGGTGTCCAAGCAGACGGCTCTGGCCGGTCACATACACCTGCGCGCGGCGGCAGTCCTCCAGCACCTGCACGGTGAAGTCCACCACAACGGGCACAAGGCTCGCCGCAGCGCCCGCGCTGCGTGTAATGCGCTCGATAACCTCGGCGGTAAACTGCTCCGGTGCGAGGCCGGTCAGCCCCGCATTCAGAACGGCGCTCAGCAGCTTCAGATCCTGCTCCGTAACGCTCAGCGGAAGCTTGATGAGCCGGTTCTTCACCGCATCGTCCGACGTCATTACGACGAGGATAAAGCTCCCGCGCTCGGCCATCAGCAGTTCAAAATGCTTCACCGACACGCCGACGGTGTGGGAGGTCATGGCGTACGCCGGAAGATTGGTCAATCTCGAAACGAGCTTGCCGACCTGTGACATTGCGCGGTCGAATTCCTGCAAGCGGTTCTCCATCGCGCGGTTGATCGACTGCGTTTCGTCCACGCTCAAACGGTAGTCCTGCATGAGCCGGTCGATGTAGAAGCGGTAGCCCGTCGGACTGGGGATGCGGCCGGCAGAGGTATGCGGCTGCTCCAGAAAGCCCAGGCTGGTCAGCTCCGCCATTTCGTTTCGAATTGTCGCAGGGGAAAAGTCCATATCCGGGAGCTGTGCGATGGTCTTTGAGCCAACCGGCTCGGCGGTGCGAATATACAGATCGACGATCGCCTTCAGAATCTTTTGCTTTCGCTCCGACAGCTCCATTCTGGCACTCCCCTTTGCAGTCTGTTAGCACTCTTTATCTCCGAGTGCTAAGCACACTATACTCCCCCTTTTCGTTTTTGTCAAGTGGTTTCCGGAGTTTTTGAAAAAATTTTTTTCGGCGGCATCGGAGGGAAATCAGGGCTTTTCAAGTGCGCCGGATTATGTTATAATATCGTGAATTATTATGCTGGGAGGCGGAACGTCATGCATTCCGGAAAAGAGAACGACCCGGTCGTCTACGCACACGAACACGATCACGCACACGAACACACGCACGGTCACCACACGCATACCCACGAGAGCAAGAAGCTGGTAATGAACCGGCTGGCGCGCGCCGCCGGACATTTGGAAAAGGTGCGCCGCATGGTCGATGAGGATGTGGACTGCACGGAGGTTCTGGTGCAGCTTGCCGCCGTCCGCGCCGCGCTGGAGAGCACCGGTAAAGTGATCCTGCAGGATCATTTGCGTCACTGTGTCGTAGACGCCGTGGAAGACGGCGACGACGACGCGATACTGAATCTCTGCGAAGCCATCGATAAATTTATAAAGTAGGAACACGAATATGACCGATTTAAGCAAACTTCGGAATTTCTGCATCGTCGCACACATCGACCACGGCAAATCCACCTTGGCCGACCGTCTGCTGGAGGAATGCAACACCATAGACAAGCGCGAAATGGAGGACCAGATCCTCGACTCCATGGAGCTGGAGCGCGAGCGCGGCATTACCATCAAGGCCCGTGCCGTGCGTCTGCGCTACCACGCGGACGACGGCGAGGACTATACGCTGAACCTCATCGATACGCCGGGTCATGTGGACTTCAACTACGAGGTTTCCCGCTCTCTGGCCGCCTGCGAGGGTGCAATTCTGGTCGTAGATGCTTCGCAGGGCATCGAAGCGCAGACGCTGGCAAACACCTATCTCGCCATTGATGCGGGGTTGGAGGTGCTGCCCGTCGTCAACAAGATCGACCTGCCTGCCGCCCGTCCCGAGGAGGTCAAGCACGAAATCGAAGACGTTATCGGTTTGCCTGCACTGGACGCGCCGGAGATTTCGGCGAAAAACGGTATCAACATCCGCGCCGTTCTGGAGGACGTTGTGAAGAACGTCCCTGCGCCGAAGGGCGACCGCGATGCGCCCGTGCAGGCGCTGATTTTCGACAGCCAATACGACTCCTACCGCGGCGTTATCGTCTATCTGCGCGTAAAAAACGGTGTACTGCGCCCCGGCATGGATATCCGCATGATGGCCACGGGCGCACAATACAAGATCGTTGAGGTCGGCACGCTTTCACCGACGGGAATGGATCCCTGCGACGCGCTGGGCGCCGGTGAAGTCGGCTACCTGACCGCCTCCATCAAAACCGTCGCAGATACCCGTGTAGGCGACACCGTAACCGGCGCGGACGATCCCTGTTCCGAGCCGCTCCCCGGCTATAAGGCCGTGCAGCCGATGGTTTACTCCGGCGTTTACCCCGCCGACGGCAGCAAATACGGCGATCTGCGCGATGCGCTGGAAAAGCTCAAGCTCAATGACGCCTCCATGTCCTATACGCAGGAAAGCTCTATCGCATTGGGCTTCGGCTTCCGCTGCGGCTTTCTGGGGCTGCTGCATATGGAGATTATTATGGAGCGGCTGGAGCGGGAATATAACCTCGATCTGATTACCACCGCGCCAAACGTCGTCTACCGCATCACCAAAACCAACGGCGAGATCGTGGAGGTCTACACACCGCTCAACTACCCCGATCCCGCCGAAATTCAGCTCTGCGAGGAACCGTTTGTCCGCGCCAGCATCCTTACGCCGCCGGAGTATGTCGGCAACATCATGGAGCTGTGCCAGCAGCGGCGCGGCGAGTACCGGGATATGAAATATCTCGACGCGGGACGCGTGGAGCTGCACTACTTCATGCCCCTTAACGAGATCATCTACGATTTCTTCGACGCGCTCAAATCCCGGACGCGCGGTTATGGCTCCCTGGACTACGAAATGGACGGCTATCGTCCCTCGCGGCTTGTAAAGCTCGACATCCTGCTCAACGGCGAGATCGTTGACGCGCTTTCGTTCATCCTCTTTGCCGACAATGCCTACGCCCGCGCGAGAAAAATATGTGAGAAGCTCAAGGAAAACATTCCGCGTCAGATGTTTGAGATTCCCGTACAGGCGGCCATCGGCGGCAAGATCATCGCCCGCGAGACGATCAAGGCACTGCGCAAGGACGTGCTGGCCAAGTGCTACGGCGGCGATATCACCCGTAAAAAGAAGCTGCTGGAAAAGCAGAAGGAGGGCAAGAAGCGTATGCGCACCTTCGGCACGGTCTCGGTGCCGTCCGAGGCGTTCATGGCGGTTCTGAAAATGGACGAATGAAAACGGTCACGATCTATACCGACGGCGCCTGCTCCGGCAATCCCGGCCCCGGCGGCTGGGGTGCGATTCTGGAATGGAACGGCCTGGAAAAGGAGCTTTCCGGCGGCGAAGCGCAGACGACGAACAACCGCATGGAGCTGTCCGGCGTCATCGAAGCGCTCCGGGCGCTCAGGGAACCGTGCGCCGTCGAATTGTATACCGACTCCAAATATGTGTTTGACGCAGTGGATAAGCGCTGGGTCTACGGCTGGCGCGCAAAGGGCTGGATCAAGGCCGACAAAAAGCCCGCGCTGAACGTCGATCTCTGGCAGCAGCTTCTGCCTCTGCTGGAAACACACAGCGTGACATGGCACTGGGTCAAGGGTCACGCCGAAAACGAAAAAAACAACCGCTGCGACCGTCTGGCCGTCGCGGAGAGCAAAAAATACGCCGGAAGGTGACGATCCGTAATCCGTAAAATCGTTCGGTTTTCGGAAGCCGCACCTTCCGCGCATCGGAGGGACGCTATGTTCTATGCTGTTATGGCGGCAATGGCCGCCGCGATCATCGGCCTCGACCAATGGACAAAGGCGCTCGTGCGTGCCGCAAGCGAAGCCGGCAGGCTTCCGTCACGAAGTATTCTCGGAATTTTCCACATCACGCACGCCGAGAATACCGGCGCGGCCTGGTCGATTCTTGAGGGGCAGACGTGGGTTTTTGTCCTCGTGCTGTTCGTCTTCCTGGCGCTGTTTGCCGTGATGCTGTGGAAAAAATGGCTCTCGTCCAAATTTGAGCTGGTCTGCCTGTTTGCCATCGCCGGCGGCGGCATTGGCAATCTGATTGACCGCCTCACGCGCGGCTCGGTTACGGATATGATCGCGCTGGATTTTGTCAATTTCCCCGTCTTTAATGTTGCCGACTGCTTTATCACCGTCGGTTGCTTTTCCCTGATTGTCTATGTGCTGTGCACGACGCGCAAAAAGCCCGATGCGGATCCGAGCTGAAGCGGCGGGAGAGCGCGTCGACGTATTCCTGGCGCGTGAAGCTCCGGAGCTGTCCCGCAGCGCCGTCCAACGCCTTCTGGAGCAAGGCAACGTGCGCTGTAACGGCCTTCCCGTCAAAAAAAACGCCAAAACCGAGGCGGGAGCAGTCTATGAGTTGTCCATACCGGAGCTGTGCGAAGTGCCGGTCGAGGCGCAGGACATCGCGTTGGAAGTAATCTACGAGGATGAGGACGTACTCGTGGTCAACAAGCCAAAGGGCATGGTCGTCCATCCCGCTGTCGGTCATGCCGACGGCACGCTGGTCAACGCACTGCTGCACCACTGCGGTGAGAGTCTGTCCGGCATCGGCGGAGAGAAGCGCCCCGGCATTGTCCACCGCATCGACCGGGACACGACCGGCCTGCTCATCGTGGCAAAGAATGACTTTGCCCATCATGCTCTGAGCGAGCAGCTGAAGGATCGCAGTCTTTCGCGCACCTATGAGTGCATCGTGCGCGGCGGCTTCCGCGAGGATTCCGGCACGGTTGACGCACCCATCGGCCGCCACCCGACCGATCGCAAGCGCATGGCCGTAACGGAGAAAAACAGCCGTCCCGCCGTAACGCATTGGCAGGTCATTGCGCGCTATGGGCAGTATACCCATCTGCGCTGTAAGCTGGAGACCGGACGCACGCACCAGATCCGTGTACACATGGCCTATATCCGCCATCCCATCGCGGGCGACCCGCTTTACGGCATTCAAAAGCCGGAGCTGGGGCTGCATTCGCAGGCGCTCCATGCGCGCGAGCTGCAATTTCTCCACCCGCGCACGGGCGAGCGGGTCCATGTGACCTGCCCTCTTCCCGACGAGTTCACCGCCGCCCTGAAGCGCTTGCAGGAAAAAAGCTGAAGTGCCGACCGAATGCAAAAAACGCAGCCCTCCGAACGGAAGGCTGCGTTTTTTACTCAGGTCTTGCGGATGAATTTTTCGCCGCATTTCGGGCAACGGATGCTGACTTTACCGCGCCCGCGCGGCACGCGCACGAGCTGCTTGCAATTCGGGCAGCGGAAATAACGGTTTTTCCGGTCGCGCAGACGGGTCCAAAGCTGCACAAGCCGCGCATTTTCGCGGCGGCGCGCCGGAATGTTGCGCGAAAAGCTGCGCACCAGACTCAGAACCAGAAGCGCCATCATCACAAGCCAGAGAACGTGATAAATGACACCGGTATAGATGCGGCTATCCAGAAAGACGTTTGCAAGAATATTATTGACAAGGCTGACCACAACGGCCAGCACCAAAAGAACGCAGTTCAGTGCGTCCGAGCCGTAGCGTCCGGCAAGGAAACGGCGGATCGATGCGCCGATTCGTTGAAACATACAAATCACCGTTGATAATTATATGTTTTTGCACGAATTATTCAAGCAGTCTCCCGCAGAATTCATAAAAAGTTTACGCCCATACGCCACGTTTATACCCGCGAGGCATTTTTCGCTTTTTACGCCGTCTCTATTGTGCTTTGGCGATATTTTTGCTATAATGGATGCTGGAAAGAAATCTTCTTGGGATGTGTATCTGCGTGAAATACGGAATCTGGAACATTGCTCTGCCGGACGCAGGGCAGGTACGGGCGCTGCGTGAAGCGGGTTTTTCCCCGCTGACCGCCTATGCGCTGAGCGGGCGCGGACTTTCCGCCGCACAGGCGCAGACGCTGCTCGATCGAAATACGCCGCTTTTTGACCCTTTTCTGATGAAAGATATGGACCGCGCGGTCCGGACGCTGCGTGAGGCGCTCGCCGAGCACACGCGCATTGCCGTTTTCGGCGACTACGACGTCGACGGCATCACCGCTACCTGTCTTCTGGTGGACTATCTGCAATCGCTCGGAGCGGATGTGACCTTTCATATTCCCGGCCGCCTTGAGGAGGGTTACGGGCTGAACGAAAGCGCCGTGCGTATGCTGGCGCAGCAGGGCGTGGGGCTGATCGTCACCGTTGACTGCGGCATTACCGCCGTGGAGGAGGCCCGGCTCTGCCGTGAATTGGGAGTACGTCTGGTCATCACCGACCATCACGAATGCAAGGACGAGCTGCCGGAAGCCGACGCTGTCGTCGATCCTCATCGTCCCGATTGCGGTTATCCGCACCGGGATCTCTCCGGCGTCGGCGTAGCCTTCAAGCTGGCCGCCGCCCTGGAGGGCGAGCAGGAGCAGCTCGCGCTGCGCTACTGCACGCTCGTCTGCATGGGCACCATCGCCGACGTCATGCCGCTGTGCGGAGAAAACCGGCATCTGGTCACGCTGGGGCTTTCGCGGATGCAGTCGGCCTGCCGACCGGGACTGCGCGCGCTGCTGGAGGCCGGCGGCTGCACGGAGCAGCCCGTCACCGCCACCGCCGTCGGCTATATCCTTGCGCCGCGCATCAACGCCGCCGGACGTATGGAGCATGCGGAGCTTGCCGTACAGCTTCTGCTCAGCCGCGACCCGAAGCAGGCAAAACAGCTTGCGGAAACGCTCTGCGAGCTGAACCGCGAGCGGCAGGAGACGGAGCTGAGGATCTACCGCGAAGCGGTCGCGCAGCTCCATGCCATGCCGCCCGGCGAGGCCATCGTATTGGCCGGCGAGCAATGGCATCAGGGCGTCGTGGGTATCGTCGCATCGCGCCTGAGCGAGGAGTTCTGCCGTCCGACCTTTCTGATTTCTCTGTCCGGCGACCGAGGCAAAGCCTCGTCGCGTTCCTACGGCGGCTTCAATCTCTTTGCCGCCCTGCGCGACAACGAGGCGCTGCTTGAGGGCTACGGCGGCCATGAGCTTGCCGCCGGATTTACCATCGCGCGGGACAAAATCGACGAATTTCGAGAGAAAATGTGCGACGCCGTGCGTGCATACGCCGCCTCCGGCGCACGGCAAAGCGCACTGCGCGTGGACTGCGAGCTGCCCGCCGCGCTACTGACAAGCAAAAACGTGGATGCCCTGACGGAGCTGGAACCTTGCGGCGCAGGCTGCCCGCGCCCCGTTTTCTGCCTGCGCGAAACAACGGTCGAAAGCTGCGGCGCCGTCGGAAACGGGCGCCATCTGCGGCTGAAGCTGCGCAGCCGCGACGGGCATGGGTTCGGCGCCATCTTTTTCTCGGCCGGATCGCTCGCCGACGTGCTTGCGCCGGGCGAGCTGCTCGACGTGGCATTTTACGCGCAGATCAATGAATTCCGCGGACTGCGCACGGTGCAGCTCAACCTGATCGATCTGCGCCGCGTCACCGGCGCAGAGCTTTACGGCCGTTTCCTGGATCGTGCGGAGCTTCTGCCCTGCGACGGGGCGGCGCTCGCACCGGAGCGCGAAGACGTCGCCGCCGTCTGGCAGTACCTTCTGACCGCAGCGCCGGACGGCGCCGTTCTACGTTGCGGAGACGAAGCGCTGTGCTGCCGTGCCGCGGCTTTCTCTCACGGACGCCACAGCATTCGCCGCACGCTGGCCTGTCTGGACATTCTCGCGGAGCTGGGCTTTGTAAAACTGCACCGCGAAAAGAACAGCATTGAGCTGCGTGTCGTACGCGACGCTCCGCGCAATCCGCTGGAAAACAGCGAGCTATATCGCCGCCTGCGGCGGCTCGGAAGGAAGGAATGATATGGAGACCTTTCAGGAGCATTATGACAGCCTGATGCGTGCCATTGCGCGCTACTGCCCCACGGCGGATCGCGTACAGATTGACCGCGCCGTGCTCTATGCACAGGCAAAGCACGCCAATCAGAAGCGCAAGGACGGCTCGCCCTATATTATCCATCCTCTGGCCGTTGCGGAGATCGTCGCAGAAATCGGTCTGGATACCGATGCCATTCTCGGCGCACTGCTGCACGACTGTATTGAGGATACCGACTCGACCTATGACGAAATTGCCCACAGCTTCAACCCGACCGTTGCCGGTCTGGTCGAAGGCGTAACCAAGCTGACGCGCGTGGAGTTTTCCACGCAGGAACAGCAGCAGATGGAAAATCTGCGCAAGATGTTCATGGCCATGAGCAAGGACATCCGCGTGGTACTTATCAAAATCTGTGACCGGCTGCATAATACCCGGACACTGCAATACCAAACGCCCGCCAAGCAGATTTCCAAATCCCGCGAAACAATGGACATCTACGCACCGTTGGCGCACCGTCTGGGTATGCAGAAGATCAAATGGGAGCTGGAGGACACCAGCCTCAAATACCTTGATCCGGCGGGTTACGAGGAGATCATGTCCTATCTCGACGCACAGAAGCAAAAGGCCGACGAGTTCATGCAGACCATTCAGAGCGCCATCACCACTCGCCTGAGCTCCGTAGGGATCCACGGCACGATCTACGGCCGCGTCAAGCATGTCTACTCCATCTACCGCAAAATGCGCGCGCAGGGCAAAAGCATCGACGAGCTGTTCGACCTCTATGCCTTCCGCGTGATCGTCGATTCCATTCCGGACTGCTATAACGTCCTCGGCCACATTCACGACCTGTTCAACCTCGTGCCGGGGCGCTTCAAGGACTATATCTCCACGCCGAAGCCAAATATGTACCAAAGCCTGCACACCACCGTTATCGGCAAGCAGGGCATCCCCTTTGAGGTGCAGATTCGCACATGGGAGATGCATGAAACGGCGGAATACGGCATCGCCGCACACTGGAAATACAAGCAGGGCGTCGCCGGCGGCGACGAAAAAGAGTTTGAATGGGTGCGCCGCCTGCTGGAAAGCCAGCAGGAGGAAACGGATGCCGAGGATTATATCCACTCGCTGAAAATCGATATGTTCGACGATGAAGTCTTTGTCTTCACGCCCAAGGGCAAGGTCATGAGCCTGCCCGCCGGTTCAACGCCGATCGACTTCGCCTACGCCATTCACTCCGGCGTGGGCAACGCAATGGTCGGCGCAAAGGTCAACAACCGCATCGCATCCTTTGACCAGACGCTGGCCAACGGCGATATTGTCGAAATTCTCACCTCCAAGACTGCCAAAGGTCCAAGCCGCGACTGGCTGAATATCTGCAATTCCAATCAGGCGCGTACAAAGATCAAGCAGTGGTTCAAAAAGGAAAAGCGCGAGGAAAATGTCGCGCACGGCAAGGCAAGCTTTGAGGCCGAGCTGCGGCGCAACGGCATCGGTCTTGCCGCCGTAATGGATCCGGAGCTGCTGCCGACGCTGCTGAAAAAGCTGTCGTTTGACTGTCTGGACGATATGTACGCCGCCATCGGCTACGGCGGTCTGACAGCCGCAAAGGCCTTCGGCCGCATCCGCGACGAGCTGACGCGCGCCACGCGCCAGAGCCGCGAGGCGGCACGGCCGGAGATCCCGGCCGTCAAACCCGGCCGCCATCAGGCAAACGGCGTAAGCGTCGAGGGAATTGATTCGTGTATGATCAAGTTCTCCCGCTGCTGCACACCCGTGCCGGGCGACGACATCGTGGGCTTCATCACCAAGGGCTACGGTGTCTCCATTCACCGACGCGACTGCCGCAATGCCGCCGCCGCACTGGAGCCGAATCGCTCGGCTCGCTGGGTGAACGTCTGGTGGAACGCCGACGAGGACAAGCCCTTCTCCACCACGCTGGAAATCGATTCGGACGACCGCGAGGGCATCTGGATCGACATCGCCACCGCGCTGACCGCCGCCAAGGTCAAGATCAGCGAGATCTCCGCCAAGGGCAAAACGGACGGCAAGGCGCGCACCGTAGCGACCTTCGAGGTGAGAAACGTCTCCGAGCTGGAGTCCATTCGCAGCCGGGTGCGCAGCATTCCCGGCGTACTCGATGTGCGAAGGGGGCAGAACTAATGCGCGCCGTAGTCACAAGGGTCACAAACGCCTGCGTACGCATTGACGGCGAAACCGTCGGACAAATCGGCCGGGGCTTTCTGATCCTGCTGGGCGTCGGCCCGGACGATACGCCCGTGCTGTGTGCAAAGCTGGCCGATAAAATTCTGGGGTTGCGTGTGTTTGAGGACGATGCGGGAAAAATGAATCGTTCGCTTACCGACGTTGACGGGCAGGTGCTGGTCGTCAGTCAGTTCACGCTGTATGCCGACTGCTCCCACGGCCGCCGTCCGAGCTTTATCGGCGCGGCAAAACCGGAGCTTGCCGTCCCGCTGTATGAGCAGTTCCTGCAGGAGTGCCGCAGCCGCGGCTTCGAGCCGCAGCATGGACGCTTCGGCGCGGACATGCAGGTGGAATCCTGCAACGACGGCCCGGTAACTCTCACAATTGATACAAAGGATCTGAAATGATGAACGTTGAAACGCTTGTTCTGGGCGACCTGATGACCAACTGCTACCTCGTCACGGACGGAGACGGCAACGCCGTCGTCATCGACCCCGCCGAATCGCCCGAGCGGATTTTGTCACGGCTGACCGGCAGACGGCTGCTGGCCGTGCTGCTGACCCATGGGCACTTTGACCATGTGGGTGCAACCGCCGGGCTGATGCAGGCGGCACGCTGCCCCGTTTATATCCACGAAAACGACGTCGATCTGCCCGCCTATATGACTGCAGGCGCGCTTCGCTACACCGACACCTACGCTGAGGGCGACACGCTCGATTTCGGCGCGCTGCACTTTACGGTACTCGAAACGCCGGGCCACACACCGGGGTCGGTCTGTCTGCGCTGCGAAAACACGCTCTTTGCCGGAGATACACTCTTTGCCGGTGCCTGCGGCCGGACCGACCTGGCCGGCGGCAGCGAGGCGCAAATGCGGCAAAGCCTGCGCAGGCTCGGCCGGATCCCGGAAAATCTGACCGTCCTGCCCGGCCACGGCCGCGCCACCACACTTGACCGTGAGCGCGAGAGCAATCCCTATCTTCGGGAGGCGCTGCAATGAGGCTCGAACTGCGCGGCCACGACGAACGCTACGCCGTCGAGCAGCTTCAGCTTGCACTGTTTCCGGATGTACCGGATGAAGACGGCGGCGCAGCCTGTTCGCTCTTCCGCGGCGGTACATGGCTGACCGCAACGGTGAAGATCGACCTGAACGGCCGCAGTGCCCACGCCTGCCGCCGTTTGCGCGTGCAGGAGGCACAGGATGCTTCCGCTCTGCGGCGTCTGCTGCAAAACACCTACTACGAAGCCGCCGTGCAGCTTCGCGAGCCGCCGGAATGGGGCAGCCTGTCCGGTGTTCGGCCGACGAAGCTGGCCACCCGCGCGCTTCTGGCAGACGAAAGCCCGGCACAGGCATTCCGACTGATGCAGGAGCGCTACCATGTGCGCCCCGAGCGGGCGCGTCTGTGCGTCGAATGCGCCGAGCAGACTGTGGAAGCGGTACGTCGTCTGCGTGACACGGATATTTCCCTCTACATCGGTATTCCCTTCTGTCCGACGCGCTGTGCCTATTGCAGCTTCGTCAGTGCAAGCGTGGAAAAAACGGCGGCGCTGCTGCCGCTCTATCTCGACGCGCTGGAGCGCGAGCTGGTGCACACTGCCCGTCTGCTGCGCGACAGCGGAAAGACGCTGCGCACGCTCTACATCGGCGGCGGAACACCTACCGTGCTCTCGTCGGAGCAATTCAAGCGCCTTCAGGACGCGATTTTCACGCATTTTGACCGCTCCTCGCTGATAGAATATACCGTGGAGGGCGGTCGGCCGGATACGCTGGACGAGGAAAAGCTGCGCGTCATCCGCGCCGGCGGAGCAACGCGCATGAGCATCAACCCGCAGACCATGAACGACGCCGTTCTGGCTGCCGTCGGCCGCAAACACAGCGCCGCACAGACCGTGGCGGCTTTCCGGCAGGCCCGGGCGGCAGGCTTTGACGAGATCAACATGGATCTCATCGCCGGTCTGCCCGGCGATACGGAGGCATCGTTCCTCCATTCGCTGCAACAGGTACTCGAGCTCGGGCCGGAAAACGTTACCGTCCATACGCTGGCGCTCAAAAAGGGCGCGGATCTGTTCTTCGCCCGCACGGGGCTTCCCGACGCGGCGCAGGTGCGGCAAATGCTGTCCGGTGCGGAGGAAATGCTGCGCGCGGCCGGCTATGCGCCCTACTACCTTTACCGCCAGAAATACATGTCCGGCAGCTTTGAAAATGTCGGCTGGTGTAGACCCGGCACCGCCTGCCTGTATAACGTCTACATGATGGAGGAGCTGCACAGCATCGTCTCCCTCGGCGGCGGCGGTATGACCAAAATCAATTTGCCGGACGGTTCGCTCGTCCGACTGCACAATCCCAAATTCCCGCAGCAGTATATCGATCGCATCGACGATGTGCTTCTACGCAAGGACGAAGCCTTTGCGCTGCTGCGCGGAAAATGATCGGAGGAATTATGGATACCCTGTTTTCAAATGTCACCGTCGTGACGATGGACGAGGAGCTGCGCGTGCTGTTCTCCGCCTTTGTCGGCGTGACGGACGGAAAGATCAGCTACCTTTCGCAAACCGCGCCGGAGGAACGGCCGCAGCAGATTATCAACGGCGAGGGCATGGTGCTCATGCCCGGCCTGATTAACTGCCACACCCATCTGGCCATGACGCCCATGCGCGGCTATGCGGATGATCTGAACCTCTCCGACTGGCTCAACGACTGGATTTTCCCCGCCGAGGAACGGCTTGACGGCCGCACCGTCCGCGCCGCGACGCTGCTCGGTCTGGCCGAGTGCCTGCGCTTCGGCACAACGAGCGTATCGGATATGTATTTCTTCTGCGACGAAATTGCGCAGGCCGTCGCAGAAAGCGGCATCAAGGCCAACCTCTCGCGCAGCACCGTCGTTTCGCCGGAGGAGGAATTCTGCTTCGACACAAACCGCCGCTGTCAGGAAACGGTTGCACTAAAGGAGAAGTGGCATGGTTACGACAACGGACGCATCCGCGTCGAGGGCTCCGTTCATGCCGAATACACCTCCGACTACCGTCTTTGGGAGGCACTGAGCGAGTACTGCCTGAGTGAAGGGCTGCGGATGCACATTCATCTGTCCGAAACGCAGGCGGAGCACGAGGGCTGCAAGGAGCGGCATGGACTGACGCCCGCGCAGGTGCTTGACTGTCACCACATATTTGATATGCCCGGCATGGCGGCGCACTGCGTCTGGCTGGAGCCGGAGGATATGGCGCTTCTGGCAAAGCGGAAGATCTCCGCCGTCCACTGCCCGGTATCGAATTTCAAGCTCGGCAGCGGCCGGGCAAAGGTGATGGAAATGATCCGCGCGGGCATGAATGTTGCCCTCGGCACGGACTCCGCCGCCTCCAACAACAACCTCGACCTGTTTGAAGAGATAAAGGCCGCCGCGCTTGCCGCCAAAGCCACGGGCGACCCCAAGGCGCTGCCCGCACAGGCGGCAGTCATGATGGCGACGGTCTGCGGCGCACGCGCCCAGGGCCGCGAGGCCGAGTGCGGCATGATAAAGCCGGGCCTGGACGCCGATCTGATCCTGCTGGATTTCACGCAGCCGCATTTGATGCCCTGCCATAACGTCCTGTCGCATCTGGCCTATGCCGTGCGCGGCAGCGATGTTGTGATGACGATGGTGCGCGGCAAAATCCTCTACGCCGCAGGCGAGTATAAAACCATCGATTTGAATGCCGTCGTGCGTGAGCTGGCGGACTACGCCATGCCGAAGCTCTTTTCCCGACAGGAGGCAAAGTAAATGGAGCAGCGTAAGCAAAACTATCTGACCGGTGCGGCAACGCTCTCAATCGCCATTATCGTGGTCAAGGTCATCGGAATGCTTTATAAGATTCCGCTCAAGCACCTGATCGACGACGCCAGCTTCGGTTACTTTAATACCGCCTATGACATTTACTCGGCACTTCTGGTTGTCGCCAGCACGGGGCTTCCCGTTGCGCTCAGCCGGATGATCTCCGAGGCGCAGGCCCTCGGCCGAACACGGCAGGTGCAGCGCATTTTCCGCACGGCACTCGTCGCCTATATCTCCGTCGGCGTGCTCGGCAGCGGCCTGATGGTGCTTTTCCCGAAATGGTTGGCAGGCACCGTCATGCATAATCCGAACGCTTTTTACGCTATCCTCGTGCTCGGTCCGTCGGTGTTGTTCATCTGTATCGCCTCCGCCTGCCGCGGCTACTTCCAGGGTCACGGCGATATGCGTCCGACGGCAGTCAGCCAGATCATTGAAGCCGCAAGCAAGCTCGTCCTCGGTTTGCTCTTTGCATGGCTTGTCATCCGCAGCACAACGGACGGCGCCTTGGCCGCCGGCGCAACCATCGGCGGCGTGACGGTCGGCTCTCTGCTCTCTGCGGTCTATCTGACCGTTCGCTACCGCCGCAACCGCAGCCGCCGCGACCCGCTCGCGGGCGAGGCAGACAGCTTCGGCGCAACCGCCAAAAAGCTCGTCTCCATTGCCCTGCCCATTACGCTCGGCGCGATGAGCCTCCAGCTCATCAATTTGCTCGACTCCTCTACGTTGATGGGCCGCATCGTCTCCGCTGCTGAGCAAACACCCGAGGGCGCACATAACATCGTCGGGACGCTGTTGGCCATTGCGCGTCAGAACCCGCCCACACTGGAGCCGGGACAGGAGCTGACGCACGCCGTCCTCTCCCAGCACGCCGCAGACACGGCCAAGGGTATCTACAACTTTGCGCAGACGATCTTCAACTTCCCTATTGCCTTCATTCCCTGCATCACCTCTGCGATCATTCCCGCAATCTCCGCGAATCTCGCGGTAAAGGACGAATCGGGTGTGCGAAAGGTGCAGAACTCCTCCATGCGGCTGATGAGTCTCATTGCCCTGCCCTGTGCCGTCGGCCTGTTTGTTCTGGCCGAGCCGATCATGGCGATTCTCGGCGGCTACAGCGGCACAAAGCTGGAGCTTGCTTCGCTTCTTATGGCGCTTCTGGCGCCGACCGTAGTCGTCAGCAGCATCACAACCATGCTCATTGCTACGCTTCAGGCGCATGACCATATGGTCATTCCCGTCATCAATACGTTGATCGGCAGCGCTCTGAAGGTCGTCGTCAATTATATTCTTGTCGGCAACCCGAACATTGCGATCCTGGGCGGTCCGATCAGCACCTTCCTGTGCCTGACGGTCGTTATGATCCTTGACCTGATCGCCGTACATCGTTTGCTGCGCCAACCGCCGAAGCTGCTTGCGCCGCTATGCCGTGCAGGTCTGGCTGCCATTCTGATGGGCGCGGCCGCGTGGTTGTGCTATTATGGGTTACGGCACTTCGGCATGGGCACGACGCTCAGCTTCGGCGCAGCACTCCTTCTTGCGGTCGCGCTCTATGCTGTATTGGCCATCCGTCTGCGCGTCATTCTGCGCGAGGACTGCCTGCTGCTGCCGAAGGGCGAAAAGCTGGCGAAGCTGCTGCATATCCGTGCCTGAAACGGGCAGAATTCTAAAGAAACACAGGGCGCTTCCGCCCGGAAACCGAGGAATCCATATGAATAAAAACGAGCTGACCCAGCAGGTCATGAACCGCTGCGGTCTGAGCCGACACGATGCGGAGCAGGCCGTCAGCGCAGTTTGCGACGCAATCACGGAGGCCGTAGCCGGCGGCGAGCGCGTCCAGCTCACCGGCTTCGGCACCTTTGAAGCCAAACAGCGCAGCCCGCGCGTCGGCCGCAACCCGAAAACCGGCGAGGCCGTCGAAATCCCCGCCGTCCGAGTACCCGTCTTTAAGCCCGGGAAGGGGCTCAAGGACGCTGTAGAGCGCTGAGTACAGGCCCTGCTCGGGCAGGGCCGTCCATAGGAGAAAGAAAAATGCGACTCGATAAATATCTGAAAGTCTCGCGGCTCATCAAGCGCCGCACCGTCGCCAACGAAGCCTGTGACAATGCGCGCGTAACCGTAAACGGTAAGCCCGCCAAGGCCTCATACGACGTGAAGGTCGGCGACGTGCTGCGCATCGCCTTTGGCAGCCGGACACTGGCCGTCGAGGTTTTGGCCGTAGCGGATGCCGTGCGTAAGGACGATGCCGCCGCCATGTACCGCGAACTGCCGGAATAAAACGCAAACTGCCTCCCTCCGGGAGGCAGTTTTATTGGCCGTTCCTGCCGCCGCGGCACGCGGAAGCCGCAGCAACCTCAAAAACGCCGTCCCTTTGGGGGACGGCGTTTTGATTGCGGAAAATCATGCCGTTTTCTGCTCAACGGCAATCTTCTCGTCCTTTGCGCGGAAGAAGTGCTGGAGCACCGGCACGAAGATCATTGCCACAAACGCAGCCGTAAAGCCGCCGTTATACAGGCAGAATCCGCCGTGCAGATTGGGCACGCTGGTCACAAGGCAGAAATGCAGCATTCCCGCCACAAAGCCGAACACGCAGCCGTAGCGCCCGGAAACAGGACTCAGGCCATTGGCAAAGCACGCACCGACAATAATCGACTGCGCTGCAATGGCCTGCGCATAACCGTCGCCGATACACAGCCACTTCATCAGGAAGGAGGCCGCAACATAGCCCAGAAGAATCGGCAAAACGTTGCGCGGGTGGCTGCCGGAGCAGCAGCATGAGAGCATACAGAACACACAGCCGAGGGTAATGGCGTTAAATGTGGCGCCGATAACATTATAATATGCCACAATAACGAGGCCATAGATACCGACGTTCATCAGTGCGGCGGCATTGCCGTATTTTGCCGCAAAATCGACCTTATAGCCGGAATCCTTGAGAAGCTGCCAGTAATCGCGCGGCTTGCAGCCCAAGAGCAGGGCAAAAACAATACACAGTCCGAACACGACGAAGCAAAAGACGTTTGCCGCAGGCCAGGAGGCAACGGCATACAGCTCCGACGAGGCAGCAGCGGGAACGTCCACGCGCAGCACCTGATACAAAATACCGCGCAGCAGGAAAGCGCCCAGACCGATGGGAACGGCAGCGGAGTAGAGCGAATAGCCCTGATGAACCTTTGATGAGAACCCCAAACCGGCCGGCAGGAAAAAGCCGACGACCAGACCCGCGCCCAGTGCCAATGCCAGGCCGGCCCAGTGGAAACCGACGACTTCGGCATTCGGATAACGCAGCAAAAGATCGGAAAACAGCGGTGCAAGACCGGTGGTAAAGAGCATTGCGTTGACCTGTGTACCGGGCGCCTGACGCTTCACGGCGCAGTAAACAAATACCCCGATCAGGCCGAACCAGACATTGACCACGTTAATGCCCCAAAAGGTGAAACCTGCGGTCAGAAGGAAGGCCAGCATGGAAGCAGCGTTTGCCTTCGCCTTCGGGAACTGGAACAACAGGCAGGCGAGCAGGCAAACCAGACCGGCATTGAGAAATGCTGCAGCGTAGCCGAAGGAAAAGGCGTTAGTCGAAAGCTTTGAGGGGCTCATGGCCATCTGCCACATCCCCCTGAACATCTCCGCACGGTCGGGCATAATCGCCGCCGCAATAAAGAGACACAAGGTGAATAAGCAGAAGAAAAGCTTCAGGAAGCTGCTTTCGGGCAGCGCACGCAGTTTCTTCATATTATGCGCGCTCCGCCGCCTCGATCACGTGCTTCATCAGCACGGAGGTGGTTACGCTTCCCACACCGCCGGGCACGGGCGTAATCGCCTCAACGATCGGCTCGACCTCTTCAAAGACGGCGTCGCCCGCGATGGCGCCCTTACCGCCCTTGCTGTTGATCTTTTCGGCGTCCCAGTTGATGGAAACATCGATCACGACCTGTCCGGGGCGGACAAAGTCCTTCGTCAGCGAATTCAGAACACCGGCGGCTGAAATGAGAATATCGGCGTTGCGGCAGATCTCAGCCGTATTGACGGTCTTGGTATGGCAGACGGTCACGGTCGCGTTTTTGCCCATGAGCATCATGGCGGCAGGCTTGCCGACAACGAGGCTGCGACCGATCACAACGGCATTCTTGCCCTTGCAGTCGATTCCGTAGTAATCCAGAATCTCCATGCAGGCGGCGGGGGTGCAGGGCGCGAAGCCGAGGTCGGCACGACCCTCAAATACACCGGCATTGGACAGGTCGGTCATGCAGTCAACGTCCTTTTTGGGGTCGAGATGATTGCAGATTTCGTCGGTATCGGCCTTGAGATGCTTGGGGAGCGGACGGAACATCAGAACGCCGTGGATCTTCTCATCGGCATTCAGGCGGTCGATCTCCGCCAGTACGGCCTCCTTCGTCGCATCGGCGGGCAGGACGATCTTTTCAACGGCGATACCCAGCAGCTCGGCGCGCTTGGTTGCGCCCTTTTCGTAGGACAGGTCGGAGGGATCCTCGCCGATGCGCAGGATGCCCAGCGTGGGGTGGATGCCGCGTGCCTTGAGCGCCTCGGCACGTTCGATGAGCTTTGCGTTCAGCGCATCGGTAACTTCCTTACCTAATAACAGCTTTGCCATATTTCTTTTCTCCTCTGATGATGATTACTTGAAGAAGCCGGCCTTGACGGATTCAAAGACGGCATCGGCCTTTTTCCCGTAAACGTCAAGCATCTCGAGGCACCTGGCGTTCATCTCCTCGGCAACGGCACGGTTTTTCAGGGTCTTAGTGTTGATGAAAACGTTGAGTGAAGCGGCCTGAAGCGCCGACTTTACGATGACCGCGCCGCAGCCGGCATCGGAAACGGCCAAACGGCTGCCCTTGGCGGCAAACACTTCGATGGCGTCAAGGGCCTTGCAGCACAGCTCCATGATATGGACGGGAACTTTGCAGGCGGTAACGGTGGCCTCCTCCATAACGGCGTCCCGGTTCGGGTCGTCCTTCGGAATACCGTAGGCCTTCGACAGGGGGATAAAGCCCTCCGCATCCGCGGGGACCTGATCGAGCAGCTCCGTCTGGAGTGCATCGCACTGCTTCATCAGCGCAACAATTTCCGCCTCGACATCGGCGTATTTCTTCTTGCCAACGGTCAGAGAACCGACCATATTGCCCAGAGCGGTGCCCAGAGCGCCGACGAGCGCGGCCGCGCCGCCGCCGCCGGGAGCGGGTTCGTTGGAAGCCAGAACCGCGACGAACTCGCGGCAGGATCTTGTGGTCATATCCATGATAATATCTCCTTGTGTTTTATAGCGCAGGGTACGCATCCCCCGTTAAACCGGGGAATATCCGGGAAAAGCCCCGGCAGGGAAGGCCTGCCGGAGCTTGGACGCACGGGATCAGAACAGACCGCTGACCTTGCCCGTCTCGGTATCCACGTCGATACGGCGGTATGCCGGATCGGAGGAGGTACCGGGCATCATGGAGATGGTGCCGGCCATCGGGCAGAGGAACTTCGCGCCGCCGTATTCCAGGATGTCGCGAATCGGCAGACGCCAGCCCTTCGGCACGCCCTTCCAGCTCGGCTCGTGGGACAGCGACAGATGGGTCTTGACCATCATGGTGCAGTAGTCGGCATACTTCGGGTCGGACTCGAAGCGCTTGGCTTTCTCGAGCGCAAGGGGCGCCCAGTCGACGCCGTCGGCGCCGTAGACTTCCTTGGCGATCATCTCGACGCGCTGACGCAGCGGCATTTCGAGCGGATAGAGGAACTTGATCTCGTTCTTCTCGTTGCACGCATCGACAACGGCCTCGGCCAGCTCAATGGCGCCTTCGCCGCCGTAACGCCAGTGGTTCGACAGGGCGCAGCGCACGCCGTGCTCGGCGCAGAGCTTGCGGATGAGGGCGATTTCGGCGTCGGTATCGGTGTAGAACTGGTTGATGCAGACGACCGGAACGATGCCGGACTTGCGGATGGTGGCGACATGATGGAACAGGTTCTCGCAGCCCTTCTCAAGCAGGTCGAGGTTCTCCTCGGTGTACTCCTTGGGCAGAGGACGGCCGGCGACAACGGCCGGGCCGCCGCCGTGCATCTTAAGGGCGCGGATCGTCGCGACCAGCACGGAGACGTTCGGGGTCAGGCCGGACAGGCGGGACTTCACGTTCCAGAACTTTTCAAAGCCGATGTCGGCGGCGAAGCCGGACTCGGTAACATGGTAATCGAACAGCTTGAGCGCCAGGCGGTCGCCGATCACGGAGGACTGGCCGATGGCGATGTTGGCAAAGGGACCGGCGTGGATCAGCACGGGCTGATGCTCGACGGAATAGCACATGGTGGGGTTGATGCAGTTGCGCATCCATGCGGTCATCGCACCGGCGACCTCAAGATCCTCGGTGGTGACGGGCTCACCGCTGCGGGAATAGGCGACGACGATCTTGCCGATACGGTCGCGCAGATCCTTCAGATCGCGGGCGACGGAGAGGATGGCCATCAGCTCGGAGCCGACGGCGATGCCGAACTTGGACTCCATCAGATAGCCGTCCTTCGGGCCGCCGATGCCCATGATGATGTTGCGCAGGCCCTGTGCGCAGAAGTCCATAACCCAGCCCATCTCGACGCGCTTGGGGTCGATGTCCAGGCGCTTCAGGCCGCGCTTGGCGAGCTGCTCGTCGTCGTAGTTGCGCTCGTGCTGCATACGGGCGTTGAGCGCGACCATGGCGAGATTGTGGGCGTTCATAATATCGTTGATATCACCGGTCAGGCCGAGGGAGAACTCGGTCATCGGCATCAGCAGCGCATTGCCGCCGCCGGCAGCGGTACCCTTGACGTTCATGGTCGGACCGCCGGAGGGCTGACGCAGACAGCCGCCGACATTCTTGCCGAGCTTGCCGAGGCCTTCGATCAGGCCGAGGGAGGTGGTAGATTTGCCTTCGCCGAGGGGGGTGGGGGTAATGGCGGTGACTTCGATGAACTTGCCGTCGGGCTTATCCTTCAGACGGTTCATGATCTTGATGAAGTCGAGCTTCGGGGTCTTGCCGTAGGGGATGATCTCCTCGGGCAGAAGACCGAGCTTCTCACGGAAATAGTCGACCGAGGGGAGCGTGCGTTCCGCTTCCTCCGCGATCTGCCAGTCCTTGTAGACCGTGGGGTCAAGCGTGACCCTGCCGTTGGCGTCTACATACTTGCCGTCTTTGAATTCGATTGCCATAAAGCAGCCTCCTTGTTCCGGGATCTTTCACTACCCCCGGAAAGATGTAATACTCGACGCCGTGCTTCCAATATCCACAACTCCCGGCGCCGGTGACTCCGGCTTTGCCGGAGGTAATCGATACAAAATTATCGGTTACGGCCGCATTATAACACGCCCGTTTCATGAAGTCAAGCGTGAAAAGGGAAATAATTCCCCGGTCTCGGAATATTTAGAAAAAAAGCCGAAAAACGGCACTGGTTTTTGGAAAAAATTCCAAAGCAAAGCAGCAAATCCCTAGAAAAAACGGTGGATTTGGAGTGTCGTTTTGATTGGTAACGGCGCAAACAGCCCATAGATGTAAAGCGAATTCGTACCTGTTGCTGCCATTGCACGGCTCTCCCTGCCGCCGCGCAGCACTTTTGTCACTGCGAAACGAGGTGTCATTGCGAGGCGGCGGGAACGGTATGTCATTGCGAGGGCGGCAAAGCCGCCCGTGGCAATCTTTTGCCCCCATTTTCATTGCGAGGCCACGCCAGTGGCCGTGGCAATCTCATGCACCGACGACTGTCATTGCGAGACTTGCGTCAGCAAGTCGTGGCAATCTACTGCAAGTCCCCACATCAGATTGCCACGTCGGGCTGCGCCCTCCTCGCAATGACACGCGCACCCAAAGGCTTCCCCTCAAGGGGAAGGTGGCCGCGGAGCGGCCGGATGAGGTGTCCGCCGCTGGCGGCCATATCCTTCACCCGTACGCGCATCTGAAAAAGAGCGGCGCAGCTGACGCTCAATGTCACTAAGTTAAGAAAGGCTGGGTCTCGCAGAAATGCGGGGCCCAGTTTTTATAACTATTTTCAAAAAAAGCACTTGACAAATACGGTAAAATGTGCGGCCTTTTTGCTAACTGCGGTTAGCA
>CAKUDE010000009.1 GCA_934645175.1 uncultured Oscillospiraceae bacterium | reverse complement strand
GCTAACCCTTTATTTTGACCGCTCCCCATTTGCAGGTCCGTCCGACGGGCGAGCACGGCCCGGCCGCCGGACGGCGGACATTCCCCCGATCAAGCAATCACCCCCGCCGGATTCCCGGCGGGGGTGATTTTCATGTGATCGGGACTATAAGCCGGGTTCTGTGATCGACAGTCATCTATCTCGACGCAGCGTTGCCGCTGCGCTCAAGCCACCTCCCCGGAGACGGCCGGGCCGGCCAATGTCTCCTCCACGGTGTTGCTCCGGATAGAGTTTACAGCGCCGCAATGTTCCCATGCGGCGGGTGAGCTCTTACCTCGCCTTTCCACCCTTACCCCACCGGCGGCATAGCCGCGGCGGGGCGGTATATCTCTGTTGCACTTTTCCTGAAGTCGCCTTCGGCGGGCGTTACCCGTTATCCTTGCCCTGCGGAGCCCGGACTTTCCTCATGGATGCGCCTTTCGACACGCCCACGCGACTGTCCGTCCCGGTCACGGGAGCATTATACTTTATTTTTTTGCGTTTGTCAAACGGATTGCATTTTTCGGGGGTTTACGATATAATAAAAACATAGTAGCAGGGAAGCGAGGCAGGAAGTATGGAGCTTGCGGAATATTTTGCACGGCTGCGCGGCAAGCGCGTGCTGGTGCTGGGGCTTGGCGTGAGCAATCGCCCGCTGGTGCGGCTGCTTTTGCGCTACGGCGTTGAGACGGTCGGCTGTGACCGCACACCGCGCGAAAAGCTCGACGACGAGCTGCTTGCGCTGGAGCGCGAAGGACTGAAGCTGCACCTTGGAGACGGCTATCTGAAGGACCTGCGCGGCGACGTTGCCTTCCGCACGCCCGGTCTGCACCCGGATACGCCGGAATTGCGCGCGCTGCGCGACGCCGGGACGCGCGTCACCTCCGAAATGGAAGCATTTTTTGAGGTCTGCCCCTGCACGATACTCGGCGTGACCGGCTCGGACGGAAAGACCACGACTACCACGCTGATCTCCGAAATTCTGAAGCACGCCGGGCGGCGCGTCTGGCTCGGCGGCAACATCGGTATGCCGCTTCTGGATCAGGCGGATCGTATGCAGCCGGACGATCTGGCGGTATTGGAGCTCAGCTCCTTCCAGCTTATGGATTTGCATCATAGCTGTCATATTGCCGTTGTGACCAATCTGGCGCCCAATCATCTGGACGTTCACCGCGACATGGAAGAATACGTTGATGCAAAAAAGCATATTTTCCGTTATCAGAGCGAAACGGATACGCTGATCGTCAACGCGGACAATGCGCTGACCAATGCTTTGGCGGCAGAAGCGCCGGGACGTGTGCTGCGCTTCTCACGCCGGGAGGCAGCGGATGTCTGTCTCAGGGACGGAGTGGTCCTGCGCGACGGGTATCCGGTGCTTCGTGCCGACGAGATCCGCATCCCCGGTGTGCACAATATTGAAAATTACATGGCGGCGATGCTTGCCACGCAGGGACTGGCCTCGGATGAGGACGTCCGCGCCGTTGCGCGGAGCTTCGGCGGTGTGGAGCACCGCATTGAGCTGGTACGCGAGAAGGACGGCGTGCGTTTTTACAATGACTCCATCGCCTCCTCGCCCAGCCGGACCATCGCGGGGCTGCGCAGCTTCGATCAAAAGGTCATTCTTATTGCGGGCGGCTACGATAAGCACATCCCCTATGATGTGCTCGGTCCGGAGATTGCCGGGCACGTCCGTTTGCTGGTCTGTACCGGAGCTACCGGCGGCAAGATCGCCGGTGCCGCCCGCGCGGTACCGGGCGCGCCGGAAATCCTGATGATCGACGATTTCTATGAGGCGGTGCGCACCGCCGCTGCGCGTGCGGTGCCGGGAGACGTCGTTCTGCTCTCTCCCGCAAGCGCTGCCTTTGATCGGTTTAAAAACTTCATGGTACGCGGGGCGGAGTTCAAGAAGACCGTCATGGAGCTGTGAGTATGGAACAACAGTGTGCTGCGATTCTTCTGGCTGCCGGCTCTGCCCGGCGGATGTGCGGCATCGATAAGCTGCGTGCCGAGCTCGGCGGAGTACCCGTTGTGCGGCGCAGCCTGCTGGCGCTGACGGCGTCGCCGTATATTCATTCCGTCGTGCTTGTCACGCGAGCCGCGTTGGTTGACGAGATGCGGAGACTGTGCGAAGGTGTTCCGAGGCTCTACGCGGTCGTGCCCGGCGGCGAGGACCGGGCGGCGTCCGTCCGCTGCGGTCTTGCGGCCGTCCCGGAGGGCTTTGACCTGATTGCCGTTCACGACGGCGCCCGGCCGCTTGTGCCGTGCGAGGTGATTGATGCGGTCGTGGAGAAGGCGGCCGAAACCGGCGCGGCCATGCCGGCAGTGCCCGTTCGCGATACGATCAAGCAGGTCCGCGAGGGTCGCGTCCTGTGCACACCGGATCGTGCGCAGCTTTACTGCGGACAGACGCCGCAGGTTTTTGAGCGGACGCTGCTGACACGCGCGCTCACGCAGGCACAGAGACGCGGCCTGTCGGTGACGGACGATGCCTCGGCGGTGGAAGCGCTGGGGCGGACGGTCTGGGTGATACCCGGAAGCGACGAAAACCTCAAGCTTACCACACCGATTGATTTCCGTATTGCGGAGGCCGTTTTGCAGGATAGGAGGAAGCGCGATGCGAGTCGGGCATGGATATGACGTTCATCGTCTTGTTTCGGGTCGAAAGCTCATCCTCGGCGGTGTCGAGATTCCGCACGCGCTGGGGCTGGACGGCCATTCGGATGCGGATGTATTGACGCACGCGCTGATGGATGCACTGCTCGGCGCGGCCGGAATGGGCGATATCGGTCTGCATTTTCCGGACACCGATGAGGAATACCGCGGTATTTGCAGCCTGAAGCTGTTGGAGTGCGTGATGTCGATGCTCCGACGTGAGGGCTGGCGCGTGGAAAACGCGGACATTACCGTTTTGGCACAGCGGCCGAAGCTTCGGCCGTACATCCCGCAAATGCAGGAAACGCTGGAGCGTCTGCTCGACGCGCCGGTCAATATTAAAGCAACGACGGAGGAACGGCTCGGCTTCACCGGCAGGGAAGAGGGCATCGCGTGCCACGCCGTCTGCCTTCTGGAGAAAGAGAGGAAACGAGAATGTATGTGAAGAAGGAAGCGCCGTTTACCATGCGGGATTCGGCAAAGACGCTGGCCTTCCTGTGCAAGGCGGAAAAGGAGCTGAAGCGCAAGCGACTGCTGTCGCGGCTGCTGCCGCCTGTCGGCACGGTGCTTTTCATGTTCAATCTGCTCATCGCAAGCGTGAATACGATCCGCTTTGCCTGCGGCGAGGAGCTGAGCAAGGTTCTTGACGAAATGCCTGTGCTGCCTGCGTTGGCTGACGGGATGCAGGGGTGCTTTTCAAGCTGGGGCGGCGTGATCGCGTCGATGATCTGGTTTGTATTTCTGATCCCGCTGGCGGTTTGCGGTCTGATCGTACTGGGCTTTTTCCTTTACGATCGCTACCGTAAGGCGCCTGAGGGCGATGAGGAGCTTCCGAAGCTTACCGGCAACGAGGCGAAGGATGCGCGGATGCTTGTTGAACGCGCCGAAACGGTCTATCTGCTGCGCGGCGATTTTTTGAACTGGTCCGTCTATCTCGAAGCCTGCATCCTGACGGCGCTGCTGGCGCTGCCGCTTGTGATCGCGTTTGTACGCATGGCGGGCGAGGGCGTCGGTGCGACCTTACAGCTCACGGTCGTGCTGTTTGTGCTGCTGGTCTGCCTGTTCGGATTGTATTGGCTGTACGTTCTCCTGCTCTGGTGCTTTACGAAGCTGCTTACCCTGATGTATCCGGTGCCGGATGAGTGGATGTTCTGGGAGCTGTATCACAAGCTTGACGCCTACTGGGAGAGCGTAGACCCTGTCGAGTTTTCCAAGCGCGAGCATCTGGCCGCACGCCGTGCCGCGCAGCAGGAGAACAAATGGTGGCGCCGTACTGCGGGAGCGACGAAGCAGAACGGAAGAACCCCCGCGCAGCGCGGTTAAGAATCCCATATGTCAAAGCTCCTCGCCGGACTCTCACGGCGGGGAGCTTTTCAACTTAAAAAACGGGCTTTGTCATTACGAGCCTCGGAATGATATCATCGGAGGCCTTTGTCGTGACGGAGAAAATTTCCGCTTGCAAATCCGGGCGTGATGTGCTAGAATAATCGCGAACGAACCGTTCGCGATTAAGGGGGAAGAAAATGAAAACCAGACGGAAGGATCCGGCGCTTATGACGCGGATCGAGGATTTTGCGGGAGAGTATTACCGAAAGGCGCAGCGCGCCCCCTCCTGCGCGGAGATTGCCGCCGCGCTCGGAATCGGAAAGACGACGGCGTATAATTATCTGGTCGAAATGGATCGGCTCGGCCGCCTGAGCTATCGCGGCGGTGAGATTCGTTCGGTCAATAAGATCGAGCGCAGCCGGGGCGGTTATTTTTCCGCGCCGCTGGTCGGATCGGTTAAATGCGGCGACCCGGAACAGGAGGAGCAGCAGGTGGAGCTTTATGCGAGCCTGCCGGAATCCATTTTCGGCAAGGGTGATTTTTATCTGCTGCGTGCTTCGGGCGATTCCATGGTCGATGCCGGAATTTCCGACGGCGACCTTGTGCTGATCCGCAAGCAGCACGACTGCGAGCCGGGCGATATGGTTGTCGCGCTGGACGAAAACAACGAAAACACGCTGAAAACCTATGCCGGAAGCGATGCGGAGAGCGGCTGTGCCGTTTTGCGCTATGAAAATCGTGAAAAGTATCCCGATGCGCGAATTCTAGTACGTCGCCTGACCGTTCAGGGCGTTGTGTCAAGCATTATCAAGCTGCTGTAGAGGCGGAAAGGCGGAACCTATGCAGCGCAGCTATATTGCCATTGATCTGAAGTCGTTTTTTGCTTCTGTCGAGTGTGTTGCACGCGGACTGGATCCGCTTACGACCAATTTGGTCGTAGCGGATGCGTCGCGGACGGAAAAAACCATTTGCCTGGCGGTTTCGCCGTCGCTCAAGGCGCACGGTATCGCAGGGCGTGCGCGCCTGTTTGAGGTTGTACAGCGTGTACGCGAGGTAAACTGCGCACGCCGTCAGGCAGCGCCGGGAAACAGCCTGCGCGGAAGCTCCGTGCAGGCACCGGAGCTTGCGGCCGATCCGTCGTTGGCGTTGGATTACATTGTTGCGCCGCCGCAAATGGCCCATTATATGGCGGTGAGCGCACAGATTTACGAAATTTATCTGAAATACATTGCCCCGGAAGATATTTTTGCTTACTCAATCGATGAAGTGTTTATCGATGCGACGGGCTATCTCAAAACCTACGGGCTGACGCCGCGCGAGCTTACCATGCGCATGATTGCCGATGTGCTGCAAAGCACAGGTATTACGGCGACGGCAGGGATCGGCAGTAATCTGTATCTTTGCAAGGTTGCGATGGATATTGTTGCAAAACATATCCCGCCGGATGAAAACGGCGTACGGATCGCCGAGCTGGAGGAGCGCAGCTACCGAGAACAGCTTTGGGATCATCGTCCGCTGACGGATTTCTGGCGTGTCGGGCGCGGCTATGCGCGTCGTTTGGAAGCGGCCGGAATATTCACCATGGGCGATATTGCACGGCGGGCCATACAGGATGAGGAGTGGTTTTACCGCAGCTTCGGGGTCAACGCCGGGCTGCTGATCGATCATGCATGGGGCGTTGAGCCGTGCACGCTTGCCGATGTTCGTGCATATCGGCCCGAGACGAACAGTCTCAGTATGGGGCAGGTGCTCCATGAGCCATATCTCTGTGCACAGACGCGTGTTATTGTGCGCGAGATGACGGAGCTGCTGGCACTGGAGCTGGTTGAAAAGCGCCTTGTGACCGATCAGCTCGTCCTGACGGTCGGCTACGACGTGAGCAATCTGACCGACCCGACCCGAGCCGCCGCCTACCGCGGCGAGGTCACGACGGACGGCTATGGGAGGAAGCTTCCGAAGCATGCGCACGGGACGGCAAATTTGCACTGTAAGACTGCATCCTTGCGCCGTATGATGGAGGCGGTGCTGGAGTTATTTGACCGGATCATTGATCCGTCGTTGCTGGTTCGGCGGGTGAACCTTGCCGCAAACCGCATTGTGCCGGAGCGGGAGACGCAGCAGGGCGACGACTGTCTGCAATATGACATTTTCAGTACTCCGGAGGAGCAGGAGCGCCGCGCGGCGGCGGAACGGGAGGCATTTGCCCGCGAAAAAAGCCGCCAGGAGGCCATTGTGGCCATTCGGCGGCGCTATGGAAAAAATGCGATTCTGAAGGGGACAAATTTCCGTGAGGGCGCGACGACGCGCGAAAGAAATGCGCAGATCGGAGGACACAAGGCATGAGGGGCCGGTATGACGATATTCTGAATATCGGGCGTGTTTACAGTGCGAAGCATCCGCCGATCCCGCGTTCCGTGCGCGCGGCGCAGTTTGCGCCCTATGCGGCGCTTACGGGCTACGGCAATGTGATCGACGAAGCGGCTCGGTGCACGGACGCCGCGCCGGAGTTGGCCGACGGCGCCGTTGCGGAGCTGGACGAGGCACTTCGGCATTTGTGCGAGTGTATCGACCGCCACCCTGAGGTCACGCTGCGTTGGTTTCGGCCGGACAGTCGAAAGCCCGGCGGGGCTGTCGTGAGCGTTCGGGCGCGCGCCGAAAAGCTCGATGTGCCTGCGCGGCTGCTGCTGCTCGGCAGCGGAGAGAGGATCCCGTTCGATGCGCTCCTGTCGCTCCGGGTAGAGTGAGGCGCTCAGCGAAGCTCCTGTTCCAGTGCTTCAAATTCCGGGGTGGAGAAAAATGTGCCGAGTGAAATGCCAAAGCCGTCGCAGATCATTTTAATGGTCAGCAGCTTCGGGTTTTCGCTTTTGCCGTACAGGATATTTTTGATGCTTGACGGGGGCAGAGCACTGATCGTTGCCAAGCGGTTGATACTGATGCCCCGCTCGCCGCAGAGCTGAAGAATCCGGTTTTTTACGGCCGTAACGGTATCCATGAAAAAATCCTCCCGTTTTTCAAAAAGAATATCGCAAAAAGCTTGCAAAAATAGGCTATGCGTGCTACGATGTGGGCTATGCATAGACTATTTTGCGTCGGGGAGGAAAAATTATGGCAGACTATAGGAAAATGTATACAACACTGCTTTGTGCGATTGACGAGGTGATTGAGCCGCTGCGCCGCTCCTCGCAGGGAGGTTATTACGCCGATGTATTGCAGACAGCATTGGAGCGTGCGGAGGAGATTTTTATTGAAACCTCGGGCGGCGGAGTGTGATTTCCCTTGCCTTTTGCGATGCGGTACGATATGATAAAGGAAAACCGCAAAAGGAGAACGCCATGTCACGCCTTCAAAATCACCCACAGCCCGGAACGCCGCGTACTACGGCGCAGATGGGCGCACTGGTGCGCCGCATTCAATTTCCTGCGGTACTGCCCGCGTTGACGGCAGCCGTGCTGTCGGCTTGGCTGCCGGTGCTGGCGGGGTATTTTCTGAATATGATCAGCGGAAGACAGATGGAAACGGCAAGCGCCCATCTGGCCTTACTTGCGCTTGCGCTGGGTGCGGTTTCGCTGCCGGTATGGCTTCTGACGGGAAAACGCCGTCGGCGCACGCCCGTGCGCGCCTATCCCTGCGGCTGGGCACTGTGGCGCGAGAGCACAAAATTCCGCAAGGGACGGGTTATCGCGCTGTCTCTGCTGCTGCTTCCGTTCGGGTTGGGCGGCTTTTTCCCGGCGTATGAGCTGCTGCGTTTGCGGCGGCTGCGCGCGCTTCCCGTGGAGCGCGTGGAGGATCCGGAGCATCTCGACCCGTATTCCCGCAGGCGCGAGCGCCGAGCGGCAAGAATTTCATGGGGAATTTATTGGGCGATCATTCTGGCGGTTTATATTGCTGCGAGCCTCTATTTCGGCAGCTTTCTGCTATATGCGCCGATTCCCGCTTTTGCGCTGGTGTTTTTCCTGATTCCGCTGATCCTGCACAACCCGTTCCGTGCGTTCTCAAGCGTGCGAAACCGTATATTCGCGCTCGGCGGGCGGCTGGTGCTGTTGAGTGCGGTCGTGGCGGGGTTCTTTCTGTTTTTGAATCATAGTGTCGCCTATGTGCAGAGCTATGCGGACGGATTGGATTACACGATGCCGGAGCCGCGCTGCGAGGTATCTTATAACAAGGCGAACGGAGAGTATACGCTGCGCATGACCGGCGACGATCTGCGCATTTTGCAGCTTACAGATACGCATCTGTGCGGCAGCCTGACAACGCTGCTCTATGACCGCCGCGCTTACCGCGCGATCTATGAGACGATCCGCGAAGCGCAGCCCGACCTGATCGTGGTCACGGGCGACCTGATCTACCCCATTCCGGCACAGACCTTTTCGCGCGATAACCTGACGGTTTTTGCCCGGCTGTGCAGGTTTTTGGATCGTTTCGGAATTCCGTGGACGCTGGTATATGGAAACCATGACACGGAGGCGGTGGCGTTGTACGGAGTGGAGAGCTTTCGCGGGTATATTTCGGCCGTTCAAAACGACGGAGAGTCCAATCTCCTGTATGCCGACGTGCTGCCGGAGATTTACGGCCGCTATAATCAGACCATTCGCATTGAAAATACCGACGGTTCGCTCAATCGCCTGCTTTTTTTGATCGATTCCAACGACTATGTGTCCGGTTCGTCGAGGATTAACGAGTATGATTCCGTACATCCCGACCAGATCCGGTGGTACTGCGACACCATTGACCGCGTTTCTCGGCAGGAGGGACATACGGTTCGCTCATTTGTGTTTCAGCATATTCCGTTCCGTGCGTTTGCGGATGCGCAGCAGGCGCTTGCAGAAGGTACGGCGACGTACCTGTTCGGCGAAAACGGCGAGGGCGTTTCCTGCCCGGCTCGGGATACGGGCTTTTTCGACGCAATTGTCGAAAAGGGGAGCACGGATGCCGTTTTCGTCGGTCACGATCACCTGAATCATATGGCTGTGCGTTATCGCGGAGTCGATCTTGTGTATTCGCGCTCGATCGATTATATCGCCTATGCGCGGATTTCCTCCATGCGCGGTCATCGCGGCGGGACGCTCATCACCGTTCATGCCGACGGCGGCTACTCGCTTTCCGAAGTTGTTTACCCGGATTGATACGACCGATACCGGTGCGCCCCGTGGACGCGCACCGGTATTTTTTTACGTCCGGAAAAGGCGCGTGCGAAAAAATACTTGCATTTTGGATAGTGCGCGTATTATAATAATGTATCGTGCTGTCTTTAATGACATGGAAACGTTTCAAATGCAATATAAAATGCAAACGGAGGCGCACATATGGAGCCGGAACGCATCACAAGTGCAAAAAATCCTCTGATCTCGCATATTCGGAAGCTGCAAAATGACCGTGCCTACCGCGTCGCGCAGCAGCAATTTGTGGCGGACGGACGCAAGCTGTTGGATGAAGCGCTGCGTTGGGGGCCGGAGCTTTGCGCCGTGGTCTGCGCGGAGGGCTTTGCGTGTCCGGAGCTGCCGCCGCAGGTGCGGCGCGTAGTCGTGCCGGAGAGCCTGATGCAGAGCCTTTCCTCCATGCGCACGCCGCAGGGCGTTGTGTTTACCGCCCGGCTGCCACAGCCGCAGTCGCTGCGCCTGACGGGCGGCACGCTGCTGCTGGACCGGATTCAGGATCCCGGGAATCTCGGGACGATCCTGCGTACGGCGGACGCTTTTTCCGTTCCGGTCGTACTGGCCGAGGGTTGTGCCGATCCCTATTCGGAAAAAACCGTCCGCGCTTCGATGGGCGCGGTGTTTCGCACGCCGCCCCAGAGTGTCAAAAATGACGAGCTGATTGCGCTGTGCAGGGCGCGGGGGCTTCGCATTACGGCGACCGCGCTCAGCAATGCGGCGCAGGATATCCGCAGCCTGTGTCTGCGTGACGATGTGGTAGTCATCGGCAGCGAGGGGCAGGGCGTCTGCAGCGAATTTTTGAACGCCGCCGAACGACATATGATCATCCCCATGAATCCGCGCTGCGAGTCACTCAATGCGGCGACGGCCGCTGCGATCGTCCTGTGGCAGATGCATACGGGGGGATAAAACCTTAAAAAAGAGAGAGAAAACACATGGACAAGCATTGGGTTTGGCTTACCACGCGCAAGGGCGTCGGCACCAACGGCTGCGCCCGACTGCTGCGGCTGTTCGGCTCGGCAGAGCGTGTCTATGAATGCACAAAACGGGAATACTTGCAGACCGAGGGCTTTGAGGAGCGCTGGTTGGAGAGCCTGTGCGATAAGGATCTGACGGGTGCGGAGGACATCCTGCGGCGCTGCGACGAGCATGACATCTGCCTGCTGCGTTATGACGACGACGCCTATCCCGACCGGCTGCGCAGCATCTCCGATCCGCCCGCACTGCTGTATTATCGCGGCAAGCTGCCGGATTTCGACAACGAGGCTGCCGTCGCCGTGGTCGGCTCGCGCCGATGCAGTGCATACGGCCTGCTGCATGCCAAGCAGTTTGCGCGGCTTATGGCGCTTTCGGGCGGTGTGGTGCTCTCCGGCGGGGCGCGCGGCATCGACACGATGGCGCTGCGCGGCGCGCTGGACTCGGCTATGCCGGTAGTCTGCGTGTGCGGCTGCGGACTGGATATTGCCTATCCCCGCGAAAACCGCTTTTTGTTTACCGAAATCAGCCGCCACGGCTGCCTGATCAGCGAATATCCGCCCGGGACGCCGCCGCTTCCAGCGCATTTTCCCGTGCGCAACCGCATCCTCAGCGGCCTGTCGCTGGGTGTCCTTGTTGTGGAGGCACCGGAGAAGAGCGGCGCGCTCATCACCGCCGAGCACGCGCTTGAGCAGGGTAGGGATGTATTTGCCATCCCGGGCAATCTGGGCGCAAAGCATTGCGAGGGCAGCAACCGCCTCCTGCGCGAGGGTGCGATTCTGGCACAGGACGGCTGGGATGTCATGCGCGAATATGAGGCGCGGTTTCCGGATAAGCTCATGGACGGGCGGCGCAGGGAGGCCCTTTCGCGTGTGTACCGTGCCCGTTATGGTAAGGCGCTGCCGGTCTATTCCCCTGTCAGCTTTGGAGACGGGGAGTCTGCGCCTGCTGCGGCGGCAGAGCCGCCTGCATACGAACCGGAGCCGGCTGTTCCGGCTGCGCCGGCAAAACAGGCCGCGCCTGTGGCCACGCCCGCGCTGGCGGGAGACGAGAAAACGGTCTTTGACGCGCTCGGTACCGAACCGCTGCTGCCTGATGAGCTTGTGGTGGCTTGCGGGCTGCCTGCGCAGCGGGTCCTGACGGCGCTGACCATGCTTCAGATCAAAAAGCTGGCGGCTAAAACGGCGGGCAACCGCTTTTTCAGAGTCGGATAATATGAGAATCCCCGGCACTTTGGCCGGAATCATACGAATCGGAGGTCCCGAATGGCAAAGGGAACGAATCTAGTTATTGTCGAGTCGCCGTCAAAGGCGAAGACCATCGGAAAATATCTCGGCCCGGACTATCACGTCGAGGCCTGCATGGGGCATCTGCGCGATCTGCCCAAGAGCACAATGGGCGTGGATTTTGCGCATGATTTTGCGCCCGAATATCAGCCCGTACCGGGGAAAGAGGCCATCATTGCATCTCTGAAAAGCGCTGCGCAGAAGGCTCCGCAGGTTTTTCTTGCGACTGACCCTGACCGCGAGGGGGAGGCGATTTCGTGGCATCTGAAGGAGCTTTTGGAGCTGCCGGAGGATAAAACGCAGCGGGTCACATTTAATGAAATCACGAAAAATGTCGTCACGCGGAGCATTGCGCAGCCACGCGGTATCGACTATAATCTTGTGGATGCGCAGCAGGCGCGGCGTGTGCTCGACCGCATCGTCGGCTATCAGCTCAGCCCGCTTTTGTGGAAGAAGGTACGCCGCGGATTGTCGGCCGGACGCGTGCAGTCCGTTGCGACGCGGCTGGTCGTTGAGCGCGAGCGGGAGATCGAGGCGTTTATCCCAAAGGAATACTGGACGCTTGATCTGCTGCTGCGCTGCGTGGAGAAGCCCGGCGCGTTCCGTGCCCGGTACTACGGTGAGGAGAAGAAGCGTGAGCTGTACAGCGAAGCGGAGGTTGACGAAATCCTGCGCGACATTTCCGGTGAGCCCTTTACCGTCGCTTCCATCAAGCGCAGCGAAAAGCGCCGCAGCCCGACGCCACCCTTTATCACCTCTACGCTCCAGCAGGAGGCGTCGCGCAAGCTCAATATGACGCCGAAGCGCACGATGGCGGTTGCACAGCAGCTCTATGAGGGCGTGGATATCAGCGGAGAAGGCACTGTCGGTTTGATTACTTATATGCGTACCGACTCTCTGCGCCTGTCCGAAGAAGCGTTGGCCGCGGCGAAGGACTTTATTATCGGTCGCTACGGCGCCACCTATTACCCCGGCACGGCGCGGCGTTTCCGTAAAAAAGAGGGCGCACAGGATGCGCATGAGGCAATCCGCCCAAGCAACGTTGCACTGGATCCCGAGGCAATCAAGGATGATTTGACGCGTGAACAGTATCGGCTGTATAAGCTCATCTGGAGCCGTTTTGTTGCCTGTCAGATGGCCGATGCGCGTTATGATGCCGTGCAGATTGACGCAAAGTGTAAGCGCCATGTGTTCCGTGCAACCGACCAGATCATGACCTTCGCTGGATTTACCGCGGTTTATGAGGAAGGACGGGACGACGAGACCGAGGAGCAGACGTCCCGTTTGCCCGATCTGGACGGTTCCGAGACGCTCTGCGGCGAAAAGCCGGAAAAGGCACAGCACTTTACACAGCCGCCTGCACGCTATACCGAGGCGACGCTTGTTAAGGCGATGGAGGAGCTGGGGGTTGGCCGCCCGTCTACTTATGCGGCCATTGTTTCGATCATTCAGGATCGCGAATATGTAACGAAAAAAGATAAACGCCTGTATCCCACGCCGCTCGGGGCGGTCGTTACCGACCTGATGATTGAGCACTTTGAAGATGTGATCGATGTGGAATTTACGGCGAATATGGAGCATCAGCTTGATGAGGTCGAGGCCGGAAACGTCAATTGGAAGCAGGTGCTGCGCACCTTCTACACCGGGTTCCACAGCGAAATGGAGGCGGCGGAGCAGGCGCTGGACGGCGTGCGTATTAAAGTACCCGATGAGATTTCCGATGAAGTGTGCGAGCTCTGCGGACGGCAGATGGTTGTCAAATCCGGACGTTTCGGCAAGTTTTTGGCCTGCCCCGGCTATCCGGAGTGCAAAAATACCAAGCCCATCGTCGAGCGGATGCCCGGTCGCTGCCCGAAGTGCGGCAGCACCATTCTCAAGCGCAAGTCCAAAAAGGGCTATACCTACTACGCCTGCGAGCGCGGCGCGGAGTGCGGCTTCATGTCGTGGGACGTGCCCACGGATAAGGATTGCCCCACCTGCGGCCAGACGCTGTTCAAGAAGGCCGGGCGCGGCGCGATGAAGCCCTTCTGTATCAATGAAAGTTGTCCGGATTTCCTGCCCGAGGAGAAGCGCGGCTATAAACGCCGGATGCCGAAGGCGACCACGGAATCCGTCGAAACGGAAGAGCAGGCCCCGGACGAGACGCCGGCCAAGGCGGAAAAGCCCGCCAAGGCCAAAACGACGCGGAGCAAAAAGAAATGAACGAAGTGAAAGTTATCGGCGCGGGACTTGCCGGGAGCGAAGCGGCGTGGCAGCTTGCCGAGCGCGGCTTTTCCGTGCGCCTGATTGAAATGAAACCGCAGAAGATGTCCCCGGCACATCACAGCGGTGACTTTGCGGAGCTGGTGTGCTCCAATTCTCTGCGCGGTGATCGGCTGGAAAACGCCGTGGGACTGCTCAAGGAGGAGCTTCGCCGTCTGGGGAGCCTGATCCTTGCCTGTGCGGACGAAACGCGCGTGGAGGCGGGCGGGTGTCTGGCGGTAGATCGCTACGGTTTCTCGGGACTGGTCACACAACGTCTGCGCAGCCATCCGAATATTACGGTCGAAAGCCGCGAAGTGACCGAGGTTCCGCAGGGGCCGGTTATCATAGCCACCGGTCCGCTGACCTCAGAGGCAATGAGCGAGGCCATCGGCCGCTACTTCGGAAACGCCGAATATTTGCATTTCTTTGATGCTGCCGCCCCCCTTGTCACATTTGATTCCATCGATATGAGCCGCGCGTGGTTTGCTTCGCGCTACGACCGCGGCAGCGCCGATTATATCAACTGCGCACTGACAAAAGACGAGTATGCCGCCTTTGTCCGCGAGCTGGCGGCTGCGCAGGAGGCCGAGGTTCACGGCTTTGAGGATAAAAACGTTTTTGAAGGCTGTATGCCGGTGGAGGTTATGGCACGGCGCGGTGTCGATACGCTGCGCTACGGGCCGCTTAAGCCCGTCGGCCTGAACGACCCGTCGACCGGCCGCGAGCCGTATGCCGTTGTGCAGCTCCGCCGCGACAATGCCGCCGGAAACGTCTATAACCTCGTCGGCTTCCAGACACATCTGAAATTCCCGGAGCAGAAGCGCGTATTTTCCATGATCCCCGCGCTGAAAAACGCGGAATTTGTTCGCTACGGCGTGATGCACCGCAATACCTTCCTCAATTCTCCGAAGCTGCTCGACCGCACTTTTGCCGATCGGCGCGACCCGCTGGTTGCCTTCGCGGGGCAGATGACGGGTGTGGAGGGCTATGTGGAATCCTGCGCATCGGGTTATGTGGCGGCGGTGAGCATGGCTGCGCGGCTGCGCGGCGAGCCGGCGCCGGACTTTACCAACCGAACGGCCATCGGTGCGCTCGGCTATTACATCAGCGACGAAACCGTTCACGACTTCCAGCCGATGAATGTTAATTTCGGCATCATTGCGCCGTTGGAGTACCGCGTCAAGGGAAAGGCCAATAAGAACCTGGCCATTGCGCAGCGCGCTCTGGCGGTGCTGGAGGAAACGGGTTATTCTGCAAGAAAAGAGGGTTCGCTATGAAGATCATCATTGACGCAATGGGCGGCGACAACGCGCCCGACCAGATCGTTCTGGGCGCGCTGCAGGCGGCCGAAATGCTCGGCACGGAGATCACGCTCGTCGGCCGCGGGGAGGAGATCCTTGCCGCTGTGAAGCGCGGCGGCTTCGATACGCTGCCCGGCGGCGTGGAGATCGCCAATGCCGAGGATGTGGTGGATATGCACGCCGATCCTGCGCATGTCGTGCAGCAGCACCGTGATTCGTCAATGATCGTCGGCCTGAAAATGCTTGCCGACGGACAAGGCGACGCCTTCCTCTCTGCCGGCAATACCGGCGCCCTGCTGACCGGCGCAACGCTGGTCGTCAAACGCATTCGCGGCATCCGCCGCGCCGCCTTCGCGCCGGTTATGCCGCTTGGCACCGGCTCCATTCTGGTCGATGCGGGCGCCAATGCCGAGTGCACGCCGGAATTTTTGCTGCAATTCGGTTGTATGGGTTCATTTTATGCCCAAAAGGCGCTCGGCAAAGAGGAGCCGTCCGTTGCACTGCTCAACAACGGTGCGGAGGAGGGCAAGGGCGATGCGCTGCATAAGGAGGCGTACACGCTTCTGAAGCGGGCGTCCGAGCGTGGATTGATCCGTTTTGTCGGCAATATTGAGGCGCGCGATGTGCCGCTCAGCCCCGCGGACGTGATTGTTGCGGACGGATTTTCGGGGAATGTATTGCTCAAGAGCATCGAGGGTACGGCAATCTTCATGTCCAAGCAGATCAAGCGCGCGGTCAAACGCAACTTCCTGACGATGCTGGGTGGGCTGCTGTGTAAGCGCGGTTTTGATGAGATGAAACGTATGATGGACTACCGGCAGGTCGGCGGCTCGCTGCTTTTGGGGATTTCCAAGCCGGTGATCAAGGCGCATGGCTCGTCCGATGCCGTAGCGATTGTCGGTTCCGTCCGACAGGCGATGAACGCCGTTTCCAGCGGCTTTTGCGATGAGATCCGCGCCAACATCGGTGCGATGAGCATGGAGGCGGGCGATGTGCGGTAATCTGACGGCGCTGGAGGCCGTTTTGGGCTATACCTACAACGACCGCGCACTTTTGCAGCGCGCGCTTTCCCACAGCTCCTATGCCAACGAACACGGAACGGGCATGAGCTATGAGCGGCTTGAGTTTCTCGGCGATTCCATACTGGGCTTTGTTGCGGCGGATTTTCTCTATCGCAGCTTCCCGGAGAAGCAGGAGGGCGAGCTGACGCGCATCCGTGCGGAGCTGGTTTGTGAAAACAACCTTGCCGCCGTTGCACGCAGCATCGGCCTGGGAGAGTACCTGCTGCTCGGTCACGGAGAGCAGCATTCCGGCGGGCGCGACCGTGCAGGCATTTTGTGTGATGTGATGGAGTCGCTCATTGCGGCGGCCTATCTGGACGGCGGCATTCAGGCCGCTCGTGGGATCATCGAGCGCCTTGTCCTGCCGCGGCTGAGCCGCACGGCCAATCCGCGAGACTATAAGACGGAGCTTCAGGAGCTGGTGCAGCGCAAGCGCGACCAGCTGCTCAGCTATGAACTGATCGACGAAAACGGTCCTCCGCACTGCCGCGAGTTTGTGGTGCGCGTGCTGCTCAACGGCGAGCCGATCGGAAACGGCGCCGGGACGAGCAAAAAACGTGCCGAGCAGGCGGCAGCAGCCGAGGCCATTGCGCGTCTTTTCCCCAATGAGCCGTAATTTAAAGCGCTTCCCGATACAGGGAGGCGCTTTTTGGCGTTTAGAGCTACTTTTTTGCGGCTGCATCTTGCAATTCGGCACGTTTTTTGGTAGAATGAAGCATTGATACTAAAATGGGAGAAGTTTTTGAATGTATCTGAAGTATCTGGAGATTCAGGGCTTCAAGTCCTTCCCGGACAAGACGCTCGTAACCTTCGGCCATGACATTACCGCGATCGTCGGGCCGAACGGCTCGGGAAAATCGAACATTTCCGACGCGCTGCGCTGGGTCATGGGCGAACAGAACTCCCGTTCGCTGCGTGGTCAGAAAATGGAGGATGTCATCTTCGGCGGGACACAGAAGCGCGCACAGGTCGGCTATGCCGAGGCGACGCTCGTGCTGGACAATTCCGACCGCGCCCTGCGCTATGACGCCGACGAATTGATGGTCACGCGCCGCTATTACCGCTCCGGAGAGAGTGAATTCTATATCAACCGCAAGTCCGTGCGTCTGCGCGACGTCAACGAGCTGTTCATGGACACCGGACTCGGGCGTGAGGGTTATTCCAATATCAGCCAGGGCCGCATCGACGAAATTCTGGCGCTGAAGAGCACCGATCGCCGTGAAATTTTCGAGGAAGCAGCCGGTATTTCCAAATACCGCCACCGCAAAGAGGAGACGGAACGCCGCCTGGCCACGACGGAGGACAACCTCCTGCGTATCGGCGACAAGATCTCCGAGCTGGAGCTTCAGGTTGAGCCGCTGCGTGAGCAGGCGGCCAGAGCAAAGCAGTTTCTGGCTTACCGTGAGGAGCTGCGCGGCGTAGAGGTCGCGCTGTGGCTGCGCACGCTGGAAAAGCTGGGCGAGACGGCCCGCAAGGCCGAACAGGACTATGCTTCCGCCGCTTTTATCCTGCAGCAGGAGCACGAAGCGCTCAACGCGCTCTATGTCACCTCCGAAAGCCTGACCTTTGATCTCCATAACCGTGACCTGCAAGCGGAGCAGCTCCGTCAGCAGATTGCGGACGCGGAGGCGCGCGTACAGAACGCACAGGGGGAAATCGCCGTTTTGCAGACGAACGCCGCCAATCTTCGCGAGAACCTTACACGCCTGCGTGACGAGCTGAGTGAGCAGGAGCAGAGAAGCGGCGGCATCGCCGGGCAGATCACGACGCTGGAAATGCGCAGGAGCGAGATTGCCGGGCAATGCGCCACGCTGCACGACAGTATTTCCGAAGCGCAGCGCGAGGGCGAACGTCTGACGCAAAACGCCGAAGGGCTGACAAAGCGTTATCTGGAGCTGCGCAGCGCACAGGAACAGGCGAGAAGCGAGCTTTCCGCCAAAAATGCGGATAAAAATGCCGTGGCGGAGTCCATTGCACATAGCGCCGAGCGCATTGCGCTTGTCCGGGCCGACCTCGATGCCGCCGTTGCACGGCGTGAGCAGACCCAAAGTGAACTTGCCGAGGCACAGCGGCGTCTTGCCGAAGCGCAGGAGGAGATCACGGCTGCGCAAAATACCATTGAGGGGTATCGCTTGCGGCAGACCGCCCGTGCACAGAAGCGCGACGCGCTTCAGAAGCAGACGAGCGATACCGCCGTTCGGTTGGATACCAACCGCTCGCGGCTGCAGATGTTTGAGGAATTGCAGCGCGATTTCGAGGGCTATTCCAAGGCCGTGCGCGTTGTGATGCAGCAGAGCGCCCGCGGGACTCTGCGCGGGATCCACGGACCGGTCTCCATGCTGCTGCGCACGGAGCCGCGCTATACCGTAGCCGTAGAGACGGCGCTCGGCAGCGCCATGCAGCAGCTCGTTGTTGACGATGAAAACGCCGGTAAAGAGGCCATACGTTATTTGTCACGGACGGATTCCGGCCGCGCGACCTTTCTGCCGCTGAATGTGATCACCGGCCGCACGCTCGACGAGCGCGGCGTGGAGAATTGCCCGGGCTTTGTCGGCATTGCCTCGGAGCTGGTTTCCTATGAGGGGACGTACCAACAGATCATTCAGAATTTACTGGGAAAGACCGTTGTTTCGACGGATTTGGATGCCGCCGTGCGCATTGCGCGGCAATACCGCCATCGCTTCCGTGTTGTGACGCTTGACGGCCAGGTCGTCAATGCAGGCGGCTCGATGACCGGCGGCGCCGTGACCAAAAGTGCCGGTATTTTGAGCCGCGCCAACGAGATCGAACGTCTGCGCGGCGAACAAAAATCGCTTGAGGCGCAGCTCGCGCAGCAGAAAAACGAGCTTGCCGAGGCGCAGCGCCTGACGCAACAGGTGGAGTTTGAATTGACCGCCGAGGCCGATCGCCTGCGCGCCGCGCAGGACGACGCGCTGCGTCTGGAGGGAGAGCGGCGGCAGTATGAGGCGCTGCTCGGCGCCATCGGCGCGGCGATTGATTCTTCCAATCGCGAGCTGGAGAGCTATGACAGCCGCACCGCCGAGGATCGTCGGCGTGAGGCGGCGCTGACGGAACATATTTCCGCTCTGGAGCGTCAAATCGACGAGACGGAGCAGGAACTGAACGTGCTTTCCGACGGACAGAGCATTGCCGCCGAGCAGAGCAGCCGCCTGACCGAGCGCCTGACCGCGCTCCGTCTGGAGCTTGCCGCGCTTGAAGCGGAGGATACCTCTGCGCAGGAGTCCGCCGCGCATCTGCGTGCGCTGGAGGCCGAAATGCAGGGCGACCGCAGTCAGCGGCTTCAACGCATCGCCGATTATGAACGCGAGGCGAACGGGCTGGACGATACGATTGCGCAGCGCGCCGGACAGCTTGAGGCTCTGCGTCAGGCTGCCGGGCAGGAGAAGCAGCGTCTTCAGGATGCACTGACCGAGCGCCGCCATATTGAAGAGCGCAAGACTTCTGCGGAAAAGGAAGCGCAGAACAAAAACCGCGATATTCTGAACATGGAACGGGAAACCGCCCGGCTGGAGGCGAAAAAGACAGCCGCAGAGGCGGAGGAGCGACAGATCATCGACCGGCTCTGGGAGAGCTACGAGCTGACCCGCTCGACGGCTGCGCAGGCGGCCGCCGAGATCGAGAGTGTTCCCGTTGCGCAAAAGCGCGCTGCGGAGCTGAAGAAGAAGATTTCCGCGCTCGGCTCGCCGAACATCGGGGCGATTGAGGAATTTGCCCGCGTCAACGAGCGCTATGAATATCTGACGGGACAGCGCGACGATGTGCTGACCTCCAAGCGCGAGCTGGAGGGCATCATTTCGGACATCACAAAGCAGATGACGGATATTTTTACGACCGAATTTTCGCGGATCAACCGCTATTTCGGCGAGACCTTTGTGGAAATGTTCGGCGGGGGCAAGGGCTCTCTGGAGCTGGAGGACCCGTCCGACCCGCTTTCCTGCGGCATTGAGATCCGTGTGCAGCCGCCCGGGAAGCAGCTCAAAACCATTACGCTGCTCTCCGGCGGAGAAAAGGCTTTTGTAGCCATTGCTCTGTATTTCTCAATTCTGAAGGTGCGGCCGACGCCCTTCTGTATGCTCGACGAGATCGATGCCGCACTGGACGACCGAAACGTGGAGCGCTTCGCGCACTATCTGCACGGGCTGAGCGAAAAGACGCAGTTTATCGTTATTACGCACCGCCGCGGTACCATGGAGGCTGCGGACGTGCTGTACGGCGTGACCATGCAGGAGCAGGGTATTTCCAAGATCCTGCACCTGGATTTGAATGAAATGGAGCGGCAGCTCGGCATTGAAGCCGTCTGACCGCCAAAGGAGGAAGCATGGGCTTTTTTGAAAAGATTAAAAACGGTCTGAAGAAGACCAGAACGGCAATGGCCAATGCCATTGGCGGTGTATTTTCCGGCTTTTCCGGCGCGAACGACGAATTTTTCGACGAATTGGAGGAGAGCTTGATCCTTGCCGACCTCGGCGTGGAGACGGCGACCAAGGCGGTCGAGCGTCTGCGTGCGCGCGTTAAGGAGCAGAAGCTGCGCGAGGCCGAGGAGATCCGGGACGCGCTGAAGGACATCCTTGTCGAAATGCTTGATGTGGGCGATACTGCGCTGCACATCGGAACGAAGCCCTCCGTGATCCTGGTCATCGGCGTCAACGGCGTCGGCAAGACCACGACCATCGGCAAGCTGGCGTACCGCCTGCGCGGCGAGGGGAAGCGCGTGCTGCTGTGCGCGGGAGATACCTTCCGCGCAGCCGCTGCCGACCAGCTTGAGATCTGGGCGGGTCGCTCCGGAGTGGATATCGTCCGCCAGCACGAGGGTGCGGACCCCGCCGCCGTGGTATTCGATGCCATTTCCGCCGCCAAGGCGCGAGGAACGGACGTGATTCTGTGCGACACCGCCGGCCGCCTGCATAATAAGGCGAATCTGATGAACGAATTGGGAAAGATCTCCCGCGTGATCGATCGGGAGCTTCCCGGTGCGGATAAAGAGGTGCTGCTGGTGCTTGACGGCACCACAGGTCAAAACGGTCTGATGCAGGCGCAGCAGTTCAAGCAGATTGCGGGTGTGACCGCCATTGCGCTGACGAAGCTCGACGGCACCGCCAAGGGCGGTATCGTAATCGCCGTGGCCGACGCGCTGCAAATTCCCGTCAAGCTTATCGGGGTGGGCGAGCAGATGGACGACCTGATGCCCTTTGAGGCCCGCGCCTTTGTGGACGCATTGCTGTGAGGGAAACGGAATGAAAGTCGTACTTGCGAGTAATAATGAGCATAAGCTGCGCGAAATCTCTCAGATTCTTGCGCATTACGGAATGCAGGTCATCTCCCAGCGGGAAGCTGGGCTGCATCTTGCGCCGGAGGAGACCGGCGAGACCTTTGAGGAGAACTCCTATATCAAGGCAAAGGCAATCTTTGACGCCTGCGGTCTGCCGACCGTGGCGGATGATTCCGGACTGTCGGTCGATGCACTTGCGGGTGCGCCCGGCGTCTATTCCGCCCGCTTCGGCGGAGAGACCTGCAGGACCGACCGCGAGCGGCTGGAGCATCTGCTGGAGGTCATGCGGCAGGTGCCGGACGGCGAACGCGGCGCGAAATTCGTCAGCGTTATCACCTTCCTGCTGCCCGACGGCCGCCGCATCGTCGCGCGCGGCGAGGCACATGGGGAGATCCTGCGCTCCCCGCGCGGGGAAAACGGCTTCGGCTATGATCCGGTGTTTTATTACCCGCCGCTGCGGCGCAGCTTTGCCGAGCTGAGTCCGGAAGAGAAAAACGAGGTCTCCCACCGCGCCCGCGCGCTGAGAGCCTTTACGGAAAAACTGACACAGGAGGGCTACCATGCTGACAAGTAAGCAGCGCGCCGAGCTGCGCGCAGAGGCCAATACTCTGGAGACGACCCTGATGGTCGGCAAGGGCGGTGTAACCGGGCAGGTCATCGACGAGGCAAAGACACAGCTTGCCGCGCGCGAGCTGGTCAAGGGACGCGTGCTGGAATCCGCGCTGCTCAGCGCGCGCGAGGCCAGCGATATGCTGTGCGAGGCCTGCAATGCCGACGGTATCCAGTGCGTCGGTTCCAAATTTGTAATCTATAAGAAATCCGAAAAAAAGGCGCAGGAGGCCGCACAGGCTGCGCGGCGCAGGAGCGCCGTCAACCCCGTGCGCAGGGGCGCGCAGGAGCGCCGCCGGCAGGCAAAGCTCGAACGCGAAAAGCGGAACGAATATTTCCGCCAGGCGGCGATCGAGGCGGCCATTGAGCGCCGCCGCGCCAAGTAATCGCGCATGGCAAGGATCGGGATCTTCGGTGGGAGCTTTAACCCGCCGCATCTTGGCCATACGCTGGCCGTGGAGGAGTTTTACCGCAAGCTGTCGCTCGATCGGGTGCTGATTATCCCGGCGGCCGTGCCGCCGCACAAACGGCTCACTCCTGGTTCCGCCGGAGCCGAAGCGCGGCTGGAAATGACGCGGCTGGCCATGCGTGAGCTGCCCTATGTGACGGTTTCCGACATGGAGCTGCGCCGCGAGGGGCCGAGCTATACGGCCGATACCATTACGCTTCTTCGGGAGGAGCACCCGGACGACGAGCTTTATTTGCTGATGGGGACGGATATGTTCCTTAGCTTCGACCGCTGGAGGGCACCGGAGGTCATTGCGCACGAGGTGACGTTGGTCGCCGCCCGCCGTACCGCCGATTCCCGATTGGAGGAGCAGGCCGAGACGCTGCGCCGCGCGCTGGGCGCGCGTGTGCTTCTGCTCGACAATGACTGCCTGCCCTACAGCTCCACCTCCGTGCGGGCTCTGCTTGCCTTCGGCTGCGGGGAGCATTTTCTTGCCGGGGCGGTAGCGGATTATATCCGCGAAAACGGCCTGTATTTCGCGGGAAAGACGCTCCGTGCTTTGCCCTATGCGCTGCTGGAGGAGCACTGTCTGGCGCTGTATAAGCCCGGCCGCGTGCAGCATGCGCTCGGTACTGCGCAGACGGCGCGTCATCTGGCGCTGCAATACGGGGAGGATCCCGACGATGCGCAGCGGGCCGGCATTTTACACGATATCACAAAGGCACTGTCTCCGGAGGAGCAGCTTTTCCTGTGCAAAAGCTATGAGCTGCCGCTGAACGATTTTGAGCGCCGTTATCCAAAAACATTGCACGCTAAGACCGGCGCTGCTGTCGCAGCGCGAATTTTCGGCGAATCCGAGGCCGTTTGCAGTGCCGTTCGCTGGCACACGACCGGCCGTGCGGGAATGACGCCGCTGGAAAAGATTCTGTATCTGGCTGATTATATTGAGCCGAACCGTACCACTCCGGGAGTGGATCGTCTTCGCGCACTGTGCGAAAAGAGTCTTGATCTCGGAATGAAGATGGGCTTGGAAATGGTGATTCGTTATCTGACCGAGCGCGGCGAGGCGATCGATGAGAACACCGTTTTGGCCATGGAGGATCTGAATAAGGGAGGAAGCACATGAGCCGACAGAACAATCGGAACGGAGGCCCGTTCCATGAGGATTATGAAAATGACACGCCAGGAGTTTACTTTACGGGCGAGCCGCCCGAGAATGACGCGCAATACGACGTGGAGGCCATCCTGCGCGAGTTTTCCGCAAAGGAGCCGGAGGAACCGGACGATGAGCCGGACATCCTGACCGCGCTGCCGAAGGCCGCACCGAAGTCTCTAAAGTCCGACGGGAGGGAATCTGCACGGCCGGAGCGCGGTGAGCCGCCGCGTGCATTGTTCGGCGGGCGCATACCGCGGCAGTGGCTGTATCTTATCGCGTCGGGCTGTGCGCTTCTGGCGGCGATCATCATGTGTATCGGGCTGATCGTGCGCAGCGGCGAGGTTAAGGATCTGGTCATCCCGACGTCTGCATCGACGACGCCGCCGACGGAAACACCAACCGCCCCCCCGACGCCGACACAGCCCACCGCGACCGATCCGACCGACCCGACGCCTGCACCGAGCGACGACCCGGGCTTGAGCATTACGCCCGTTGCACCGCGCAGTGTGAACGGCTCGACACGGCTGAATTATCTGCTTCTGACGCTCGATGCGCAGGAGGAGCTTTCCGGCATCCTGCTATGGAATGTTGATACGCAGAACGCTGCCGCACAGCTGTTGACCATCCCGCTCGACGGCTATATCAGCGGCGAGGGCGGCGTTGCCCGCCTGAGCTATGCCTTTACCAGGGCGGGCGGCGGCAGCAACGGCGCCGCCGCACTGCGCCGTGAGGTGGAAAAAATGATCGGCTTCACGGTGGAAGATACGATAGTGCTCTCTCAGCAGACGCTGCGTGCACTGGTCGACCGGCTTGGCGGCGTTCAGGTGACGCTGCCCGGAGTTCCCGGCTACACAGACCGTATTTTCCCTGCAGGGCTGCAAACGCTGGACGGCGACGCATTTGCCGCGCTGTTCCGCTTCCGCAGCAGCTACGCCGAGGTGCAGGCGGAGGCCTATGCCGCAACGCAACAGGCGGCAATGCGTGTGCTGCTTGCCGGAATTTTGCAGCAGTCCGACGCACAGAAGCGCGATGCGCTGCTATATCAGATGAAATCTCTGGCGGATACCGCGCTGACAGAGGAGAATCTGGCCTATTTTGCGCAGCTTTTGAAGAGTGCGGAGCTGGCACAGATGCGCTCCGCAACATTGACCGGCAGCGTAATCTCCGATGGTGGGCGCAGCTATTATGCAATCCATGCGCAGACGGCGCTGAGTATTCTGAACAACGGCTTCAATCCGCTGACGCAGCCGCTCAAGGCCGAAAACCTTGCAATCCGTGTGCCGCAGCAGGAGCCGACGACGCCTCCAACCACCGAGCCCGAGCCGACGGAACCGGAGTCGACGGAGCCTGAACCGACGGAACCCGAACCGACGGAGCCTGAACCGACGGAACCCGGACCGACGGAGCCTGAACCGACGGAGCCCGAACCGACGGAGCCCGAGCCGACCGAGCCCGAGCCGACGGAACCGGAGCCGACCGAACCAAGCGAAGAACCTACCGAATGAGATCCGAAGAAAGGACGACAGATACTTATGATGCAACCAAAAGAAATTGCACTGCGGGCGGCAAAGGTGCTCGATGACCGGAAGGGTCTGGGCATCAAGCTGCTTCAGGTCACGGACATTACCAGCCTTGCCGATTATTTTCTGATCTGCACCGGCACCTCCAGTACCCACGTCAAGACGCTTTGCGACAGTGTGGAGCAGCTTGTTTCCGACGAGTTGGGCGAAAAACTGCTGCACCGCGAGGGCCATCGCGGAGGAACATGGGTGCTGCTTGACTTCGGCAGTCTGGTTGTCCATGTGTTTACCAACGAGACGCGGCAGTTCTACGATCTTGAGAGACTTTGGAGCGATGCCGTGAGCGTTCCCATTTCGTTTGAGGAGAAAGAGTAAATGAAATACGATTTTACGGAAATTGAGAAAAAATGGCATAAAATATGGGAAGAAAAACAGCTTTATAAGGCGGAAAACGGTGGCGACCGCGAGAAGTTTTATGCGCTGATTGAGTTTCCGTATCCCTCCGGTGCGGGTCTGCACGTCGGCCATGCCCGTCCCTACACCGCGATGGATGCCATTGCGCGTAAGCACCGCATGATGGGGCAGAATGTACTGTTCCCGATGGGCTATGATGCCTTCGGTCTGCCCACGGAAAACTATGCCATCAAGAACCATATCCATCCCGCGATCGTGACCCGCAATAATATTGCAACCTTCCGCAGCCAGCTTAAGGCGCTTGGTTACAGCTTCGACTGGGACCGGGAGATCAATACGACCGATCCGAAATACTTCAAATGGACGCAGTGGATCTTCCTGCAGATGTATAAGCATGGTCTGGCCTATAAGACCAAAATGCCCGTGAACTGGTGCACCTCCTGCAAGTGCGTTCTGGCGAATGAGGAGGTTGTGGATAATGTCTGCGAGCGCTGCGGCAGCCCCGTGATCCGTAAGGAGCAGAGCCAGTGGATGCTGCGCATTACAAAATATGCCCAGCGGCTTCTGGACGATCTGGACGGCGTGGATTACATCGACCGTGTCAAGCTTCAGCAGCGCAACTGGATCGGCCGTTCTACCGGCGCACAGGTGCGCTTCGGATCAACGCTCGGTGACGATATTCTGATCTACACCACCCGGCCGGATACGCTTTTCGGTGCAACCTATATGGTCCTGTCGCCGGAACACGAGCTGATTGCCAAATGGATCGACCGTCTGGAAAACCCGGACGAGATTCGCGCCTATCAGGCTGCCGCGGCCTCCAAATCCGATTTTGAGCGGACGGAGCTTGCCAAGGAAAAGACCGGCGTGCAGCTTCGCGGTGTATCCGGTATCAACCCCGTCAACGGCAAACGGATTCCGATCTTCATTTCGGACTATGTCTTGTCTACCTACGGTACCGGCGCAATTATGGCCGTGCCGGCGCATGACGAGCGTGACTGGGAGTTTGCCCGAAAGTTCGGCTGCGAGATCATTGAGGTTGTCAGGGGCGGCGATGTGACGCAGGCTGCCTATACCGACTGCGGGGCGGGCGAAATGGTCAATTCGGGCTTCCTTGACGGGATGACCGTCGAACAGGCGAAGAAGGCCATCATCGATTTTCTGACCGAGAAGGGTATCGGCGAGGCGAAGGTCAATTTCAAGCTGCGCGACTGGGTTTTCTCCCGTCAGCGCTACTGGGGCGAGCCGATTCCCATCGTCCACTGCGAGAAGTGCGGTACCGTACCGCTGCCCGAGTCCGAGCTGCCGCTGTTGCTGCCCGAGGTCGAGAGCTATGAACCGACGGACGACGGTCATTCGCCGCTGGCGGCCATGACCGACTGGGTCAATACGACCTGTCCCTGCTGTGGCGGTCCCGCCAAGCGTGAGACGGACACCATGCCCCAGTGGGCGGGCTCGTCATGGTACTATCTGCGTTATATGGATCCGCATAACGACGAAGCGCTGGCTTCGCCGGAGGCACTGAAATATTGGAGCCCCGTTGACTGGTACAACGGCGGCATGGAGCATACCACGCTGCACCTGCTGTATTCCCGCTTCTGGCATAAGTTCCTGTATGACCTGGGCGTCGTGCCGACGAAGGAACCCTATGCCAGGCGCACGAGCCATGGTATGATTCTCGGCGAGGGCGGCATCAAGATGTCCAAGAGCAAGGGGAATGTGATTAACCCGACGGACGTCATCGCGGAGTACGGGGCGGATACCATGCGTACCTATATTATTTTTATCGGCGACTTTGAAAAGGCTGCGACCTGGGCGCCGAATGCCGTCAAGGGCTGCAAGCGTTTCCTGGATAAGGTGTGGAACCTTGCCGAGAGCGTGACCGACCGCGAGACGGCCTACAGCGCCAAAAACGAGGCCATTGTGCACAAGACCATCAAAAAAGTTTCCTCGGATATCGACGCGCTCAAGGGCAACACTGCGCTGGCCGCGCTTATGACGCTGACGACGGCGCTGACGGACAACGGTTGCAACGCTGCGGAGCTCAGAACGCTTTTGCAGCTTCTCAGCCCCTTTGCGCCGCATATCTGCGACGAGCTGTGGCAGCAGCACGGCTTTGAGGGGATCTGCTCGGTGTCGAAATGGCCGGAGTATGATGAGGACAAGTGCCGCGACAGCGAGATCGATATGGCCGTGCAGGTCAACGGCAAGCTGCGCGGAACGATCCATGTCCCGGCCGACCTGCCGGATGCCGAGGTCGTCGAGCTGGCGAAGCAGGACGAAAAGATTGCCCGTTTCCTGGAAAAGCAGCCCGGCAGTATCGTCAAGACCATCGTGGTGAAAAACAAGCTTGTAAATCTGATTGTCAAGTAAGACACTCGAATTTTTCAGAAAAAGAGAAAATTTTTGAAGAAGCTGCTTGACAATTTCCTCTTGCGCGAGTATAATAACTTACGCCGCTCAAAGCGGCCCTGAAAGCATCCTGGATGAAGCCGGATGCGTCGGAGGGAGGGAAATCAATGTCTGAAATCCGTGTCAAAGAGAACGAATCTCTGGAGAGCGCTCTGAAGCGTTTTAAGCGTAGCTGCCAGAAGGACGGCGTCATCGCCGAGGTCAAGAAGCGTGAGCACTACGTCAGCCCGAGCCTCAAGCGGAAGCAGAAGTCCGAAGCTGCGCGCAAAAATAAGAGACGTGGTTTCTGATTCCCGTTAACGGAACGAATAAGAGCTCTCTGCGAAGGCAGAGAGCTCTTTTTGTGTCGAAGCGTATGAAAACGAAAGGGGACGTCGCAATGAATCTGATTTTAACGGGGGCGAGCGGCAGCGGTAAATCCACTGCGCTGCGCCGCATTCTTGCCCAACTTGGCGAGCCAGTCTGCGGCTTCTGGACGGAGAAGCTTATCCGGGGCGTGCCGAGCCCGGTCTTCCTGCACGACTGCCGTGCACCGCTGCGTTATACGCCGGAACAAATTGTCGGCGCGCCGAAGGACGGATATATGGCGGCATTTTCGGCGACCTTTGACACGCTTGGGGCAGCCAGCCTGCGCGATCTTCCGCAGAACGCGGTGGTTTTGATGGATGAGCTTGGCTTTTTGGAAAACGACGCCGCCGTGTTTCAGGCGGCGGTGATTTCCGTCCTGGACAGCGGCAGACGTGTGCTTGCCGCAATCGGGGATCGCAATACGCCCTTTCTCAATGCCGTGCGTGCACATCGATCCTGCGTCTGCATTGATGCGGCGCAGGCGCGCAGCGACGATTTTACCACGCTTGCGCTGGAGCTGTTGTCCCGCAGGGACGGAGAGTAGTAAAACAAAAACGGGAGTCCGTGTGGACTCCCGTTTTGCTTATTTTTCCTGCAGCTCAAGCTTACGGTTGCGGAACCAGAGGCAGATGTCCGTCGTAACCATGATGGCGTTCGGAATGTAAAAATAAAATGCCAGATTGAAGTTGTGTGAGAGAATTTTGCCGATGATGCCGCACACATATCCCAGAAGGATGAAGAAGCTGAAGAGCACGCTCTTTCCCTTCGTGGAGCGGCTGCGGCAGGAGCGGATGATCGACAGCGGCCAGGAGATGCCGAAGCTTACGATCATAACGGTTTCCAGAATTTCTGCCCATTCCATATTACATTTCGTCCTTTCTTCTTGTATAATCCGGCAGCAGACGCGGTGAGGGCATATCGTCCTCGATACCCACCGCGCGACGGGCGTTTTCAAAAGCGACCAGATGCGCCAGAGACAGTGTGCCGCAGGAGACGGTCTTTGCTTTTGCGGCGGCGTTTTTACCCGCGCTGCGGCCGAAAACGATGATGTCCAGCAGACTGTTGCCCATCAGGCGGTTGCGCCCGTGGATACCGCCGACGACCTCGCCGGCCGCAAACAGGTTTTCTACGTCTGTCTGTCCGTCCGGCGTAATGTGCACGCCGCCGTTCTGGTAGTGCAGCGTCGGGTAGACGAGAATCGGTTCGACGCGCAGATCGATGCCGTGTTTACCGAACATCCGCAGCATTGCGGGGATGCGCTTTTCGATCGTTCCTGCGCCGTGGCGCAGATCGATCATAGGCGTATCGAGCCACACGGCGTCGCCGAGCGGCGTTTTCACGCCCTTGCCGCGCTCGGAGCATTCGCGAATAATGCCTGCGGCGGCAACATCCCGTGTTTCCAGCGGGTTGATGAAGGCTTCGCCTTCGGCATTGATGAGCATTGCACCGACGGAGCGCACCTTTTCCGTCACCAGCGCGCCGTAAATCTGTGCCGGGAAGGCGGCGCCGGTGGGGTGGTATTGCAGCGTGTCCGGATAGAGCAGACCTGCGCCTGCGCGGTAGGCCAGCACGAGTCCGTCCGCCGTCGCGCCGTAGTGATTGGAGGTCGGGAAGCCCTGATAATGCAGGCGGCCGGCGCCGCCCGTGGCGAGAATGACGGTTTTTGCCCGTGCAACAAGCAGCTCCTGCGTTTCCATGTTCAGCAGGACCGCGCCGGTGCAGCGGCCGTGTTCGTCCGTCAGAAGCTCAACGGCGGAGGTAAAATCGACGACCTCGATGCTGCGGCCGAGCACTTCATCGCGCAGCGTGCGCATGATCTCCGCGCCGGAGTAATCCTTCGCCGCGTGCATCCGTTTGCGAGAGGTGCCGCCGCCGTGGGTGGTAATCATCGTGCCATCCGGCGCCTTGTCGAATTCTACGCCCAGCTCGCTGAGCCAGCCGATTGCCTCGGGCGCTTCCGTGACAAGCTTATAGAGCAGATCCTTCTGCGCGGCGAAGTGACCGCCGCCGTAGGCATCGAGGAAGTGCTGCGCAGGGGAGTCGTTCGGCTTATCGGCGGCCTGAATGCCGCCCTCGGCCATCATCGTGTTTGCGTCGCCGACGCGCAGCTTTGTTACAAGCAGCACCTTTGCGCCGGCGTTATCCGCCTCAATGGCGGCCGAGCAGCCGGCGCCGCCGCCGCCGAGAATCAGAACGTCGCAGTCATAATCGGGCTTTGACAGAGTAACCGCGCGGTCAAACAGGCGGGAGCGTCCCTCCAGCAGCGCCGCCAGCTCCAGCGGTACCTTGCCGCCGCGGTTTGCACCGATGCGGAGCGTTGTGAATTGTTCCTCACGGTAGTCCGGATGGAAGCCGTGCAGGAGCGTCTGCTTTTCCTCGGCGCTCAGGCGGCGCGGGTCAAGCCGGAGATTTTCCGCGCGGGTGGCCTCGACCTTGCGGAGCGAGGCAAGGAGATTGGGATCCTGATACATTTTCCGATCCTCCCTATGCTTCAATGTCGCGATGGTTGTAAAGCTCCTGCATTTGCGAAAGCGGCTTTTCCAGCAGCGCTTCCAACAGCGGCTCAAACTTGCCCTCGCGGATTTCCTCAATCCGTGCGTCAAGATGGCCGCAGTGCGGAGCAAGATAGCGTCCGTTGATGCGGCGCGCGAGCATTGCCACCTGCGGGTGAGAGATCCCGGCCGGGCAGCGGCTGGAGCATACGCCGCACATCACGCAGTCGAAGGATTCCTCGGCGCACTTTTCAAATTCGCCGCGCTGTGCGTAGGCAATGTACTGCATGACATTCAGCCCCTGTGTGCAGGCTTTGGTACAGGCGTTGCAGCCGACGCAGGAATAGATTTCCGGGTATAGCTGCATCATGACCGCCTGACCGGGGGTGAGCTTTTCCAGATCATAGGCCGCCTTGACCAGCGGGAAGAAGGGTAATGTGGCGATATACATCCCGTCTTCAACCTTTGTTGAGCAGGCAAGGCAGGCTTTCAGCTCACGGTCGCCGCGGATACGGTAGATCGTGGCGCAGGCGCCGCAGAAGCCGTTGCGGCAGCCGCAGCCACGCACAAGCCGATAGCCGGAGTATTCCATGGCTTCCATGATCGTCAGGCTCTCCGGTACCTCATATTTTTTCCCGAACAGGAAAACAGTTACAAGCTGTTCCATAAGCGTTCTCCTTTAATACTCGTCCGGCAGCTCGTCAAGCTGGTCGAAACGGAATACGGGACCGTCCTTGCAGACGTATCTGTTTCCGATGTTGCAGCGGCCGCACTTGCCGAGGGCACACTTCATTTTCAGCTCCATCGTCGTATAGATGCGGCTGCGGTCGAAACCCAGCTCCATCAGACCGGCGAGGGTAAACTTGATCATTACAGGCGGGCCGCACATCACGACCGTTTTTCCGGTGTCGAAGCCCAGCTCCTTGACATAGTTCGGCACGAAGCCGACGTGTCCGTCCCAATCGGGCTGTTCGCGGTCAATGGTCAGGTGGACTCGGATGCCGTCTTCCCGGCACCACTCCTCCAGAATCTCCGGATAATCGACCAGATCCTGCTTCGAGCGCGAGCCGTAAACGATGTCAATTTCGCCGTAGCGTGCGCGGTTGGCGCGGCAGTAATTGATGACGGAGTGCAGCGGCGCAAGACCGATACCGCCTGCAATGAACAGCAGATCCTTTCCCGCGAAGTCGGTATCGACAGGAAAGCCGTTGCCGTAAGGCCCGCGCAGCGTGAGCTGCTGGCCGGGTTCGATGCCGTGCAGCCATTCGGTCACGCAGCCGCACTTTTTAATGGAAAATTCCAGATAGTCCTGCTGCGTGGGACTGGAGGTGATGGAAAACAGCGCCTCGCCCACGCCGGGCATGGACAGCATTGCGCATTGGCCGGGAATATGGACAAAGGGCTTTTTTCCGTCAAGTCCTACGACACGGAAGGTTTTGACATCCGGCGTATCCGTGCGGATAGCGGTCACGGTGCAGATCCCGGGGATCAGTGGGTCGCGTCTCATATGCCGTCACCTCCCAGCGCTTTGATCACCTTGACAATATTCATGTGGATGGGGCATTTTTGCAGGCAGCGGCCGCAGCCGACGCAGCCGAATATACCGTCGTTGTTGTCGGGGAAGTACACCAGCTTGTGCAGGAAACGCTGCCGGAAGCGCTCACGCTGTGTCGGACGGGGTTGACCGGCGGACATTTTCGTGAAATCCGAGTACATACAGCTGTCCCAGCAGCGGAAACGGCGGACGGTCTTACCGTTGTTAAATTCCTGAATGTCGTAGCATTGGCAGGTGGGGCACACGAAGGTGCAGGTGCCGCAGCCGAGGCAGGCCTCGGAAAGCTGCGCCCATTCCGGTCTCTCAAAGAGCGCCTCCGTTTTTCCGGCGCCGACACCGGAGAGCATCAGCCCGGCCAGCGGCAGACGATCGAACAGCGCACGGGTACGCGACCTCTGAGCCTCCACGGCATCGTCGGTGCAGTCGCTCAGCTCGGAAAGCGAATCGGTCAGCGCCTCGCCTTTGGCTGTGACAGCTTGCCAATAGAGGTAACCCTCCTCCATCCAGGTACGGACATCTCCGGCCGGCTCGGTCGGGTCGATGCCGAAATTCGTGCAGAAGCAGGTTTCTTCCGGCCTGGTACAGGCCAAAGAGACGACCGTCGCCGCCTCGCGGCGATCGGCATAGTAGCTGTCGCGCGGCTCCGAGAGGAACACACGGTCAAGCAGCTCAAAGCTACGTGCGTCACAGGCGCGTGCGCCGAAGAGGACAAATCGTTCCGGCGTTTCCGGTGCAGGGAGCGCCTCGATCTGCTTTCCAGTTACGCGGAAGGCCATGAGCGGCTCGACCTGCGGGAAAAACAGATCCTTTGCCGAGCGAACCGTATTCAGCCGACCGGACAGCGCCGTTCCGGGCGCCCATTTCGTAAAGGCGGCCTGCCCTGCGCCGTCGTCTGCGGGAAGATACAGCGCCTGCCGCGCCGCAATTGCGGCAAACAGTGCGTCCAACCGGCTCAGCTCAATGCGTTTCATGCGCGGGCACCTCCTTTGCTTCGGAAATCGGACGGTTCGCAGTCATCCGTGCGGTAGGCCGTCAACGGAGGTACGGAGTCAAAATCCGCGCCGGCCTGATATTCGCCGTAGAGCGTATTGATATCCTTGATGAACTTTCGGTTGAGCAGATGCAGCGGGATGTGCTGTGGGCAGACGCGCGAGCATTCGCCGCAGTCCGTGCAGCGCGAGGCAACATGAAAGGCGCGGATGATATGGAAGAAGTTTTCTTCAAAATCGTCCGCTGCGGCCTTATTGTCCGTGCCAAGCGCATGGTTGTCGAAAACGCATCTTTCACACGAGCAGGCGGGGCAGACGTTGCGGCAGGCGTTGCAGCGGATGCAGCGTGAAAGCTCGCCGCGCCAGAAGTCGAAGCGTTCCTGGGGCTCCATGCGTTCGATCACCTCAACGCCGGCAAAGCGCGCATTCTCCGTTTCCGCTCCCTGCTCGCCGAGAAGCTCGTCAAACAGCACGATACGCCTGCTCTTGCAGCAGATACATTTCTCCAGCAGTGCGTCTGCGCGGGCGACGTCCGTTTCGCCGTAAAGCGTCGTAATACGCAGTATATCGCCGTCCTCGCGTACCTGCGTCGCACCTGTCACGCCGAGCGCGCGCAGCTTTTCCACGTCGCACATACCCTCGCACTGCACGCCGACGATATAAACATTTTCACGGTCGATGCGGTGCTCCTTGCAGAGCTGAAGAAAGCTGTAGCTGTCGCAGGGCTTCAGAAAGACTGCCAGCTTTCCCGTGCCGCGGGAAAGGGCGATGCAGTATTTCGACAGATTTGCGCCCGCAAAGGGGCCGTAAACAAAGTCCTGCTCAATCTGCTCGGCGGAGGTAAAGCAGGCGGGGGTCAGATCGTAGAAGAATTCGCCGCGCTTCCAGCCGAGAACGCGCGCGGCCTTGCCGGAGGCAAGCAGCTCCAGCGCCTTTTGCTTTACTCCCTGCATCGTAGATCCTCCAATCTGCGGTTTTCGCCCAACGCACCGACGGTCCGCACGAAATCATTCATCGTTTCGGCAAATTTTGCGCCCTCGGCCGCGGAGACCCACTCCACGCGCGTGCGCTCACGTTCAATACCCAGATAGTCCAGCATGGAGAACAGCAGCGTCATACGGCGGCGGGCATAATAGTTGCCGGTGGTGTAGTGGCAGTCGCCGGGGTGGCAGCCGCAGAGAATTACGCCGTCTGCGCCGCGCTGAAAGGCGCGCAGGACAAACATCGGGTTGAGTCTGCACGAGCAGGGGATGCGGATGATCTTCACGTTTGCAGGATACTGAAGCCGGTTCGTGCCGGACAGATCTGCGCCCGCATAGGAGCACCAGTTGCAGCAGAAAGCGACGATCAGCGGTTCATGCGTTTTGTTTATCGGCATATCGCATCCACCTCCGCAAAAATTTGACGGTTGGAAAAGCCCTTAAGATCCATCGCGCCGGACATACAGGCGACGGTACAGGCGCCGCAGCCCTGGCAGACCGCCCGGTTGACCTGTGCCACGCGCCGCAAAAGCGTCGTGCGGTTCGGGCCGCGGAACTCCTTGTTGGTGTAGCTGATCGCACCGTAGGGACAGACCTTCTCACAGGTGGAGCAGCCGTTGCACATCAGCTCATCCGGCTCGGCCACGCAGGGATTGCAGGTCAGGCTGTTTTTCGCCAGCAGACCGATGACCTTGGCGGCGGCGGCGGATGCCTGCGCGACGGTTTCCGGAATGTCCTTCGGCCCCTGGCAGGCGCCCGCAAGGAACACACCCGCCGTGGGGCTTTCGACCGGGCGCAGCTTCGGATGCGCCTCGGTAAAGAAATCGTTCGTATCCATGGAGGCGGTCAGAAGGGTGGCCAGGCGACGGGCGGAGGCATCCGGTTCGATCGCAGCAGCCAATACGACCATATCTGCGGCAATGTGGAGCTGCCGTCCGTCCAGCAGATCGGAGGCCTGCACGAGGAGCTTTCCGTCCACCGGTTCCACCTTGCCGACCATGCCCTTGACGTAATGCACGCCGTATTGCTCCACAGCGCGGCGATAGAACTCGTCGAAATTCTTGCCCGGTGTGCGCACGTCAATGTAAAACACATAGACCTCTGTGTCCGGATACTTTTCGCGGCAGAGCATGGCGTGCTTTGCCGTATACATACAGCAGATCTTGGAGCAGTAGCTTTTCCCCTTCTGCGCCCCGTCGCAGCGTGAGCCGACGCATTGGACGAACACCAGCGTTTTCGGGTGTTTGCCGTCCGAGGGACGCAGGAGCGTGCCGCCTGTGGGGCCTGCGGCATTCATCAGCCGCTCGAATTCCAGCGAGGAGACGACGTCCGGACTTTTACTGTAGGCAAATTCGTCAAATTGATCCAGCCGAATCGGATCAAAGCCCGTGGCAGCGACGATCGCACCGTATTCGCGTTCCAGAAGCTCATCCTTCTGCGAGTAGTCGATGGCGCCTGCGGTGCAGACCTTCGCGCAGACGCCGCACTTGCCGTTTTTCAGCATATTGCAGTAGCCGGCGTCGATGGTAGCAATTTTCGGTACGGCCTGTGCAAAGGGGATGTAAATGGCGCGGCGATGATCCAGACCGAGATTGAACTCGTTCGGAACCGCCTTCTGCGGACATTTTTCGGTGCAAAGACCGCAGCCCGTACACTTTGTTTCGTCCACATAACGTGCTTTCCTACGGATGGTCACGCGGAAGCTTCCGACAAAACCCTTCACCGCCTCGACCTCGGAATAGGCAAAAATGCGAATGTTTTCGTTCTGTGCGCAATCGACCATTTTCGGTGTGAGGATGCAGGCGGCGCAATCGAGTGTCGGGAAGGTCTTGTCGATCTGCGTCATTTTCCCGCCGATAGTCGGCTTCTTCTCTACAATATCCACCTCAAAGCCCGCTTCGGCAATATCCAATGCCGCCTGAATACCGGCGATGCCGCCGCCGATGACCAGCGCGCGTTTTGTGACCGGACTTTGCCCGGCAGTGAGCGGTGCGTTGAGACGCACCTTGGCAATGGCCGTGCGGCCGAGGACGATCGCCTTCTGCGTCGCTTCCGTGCGATCCTTATGAATCCATGAGCACTGCTCGCGGATGTTTGCGATTTCGACCAGATAGCCGTTCAGCCCTGCTGCGGCACAGGCTTTGCGGAAGGTCTGTTCATGCATTCTCGGCGAGCAGGAGCAGATCACGACACCCGTGAGCTTTTTTTCGCGGATGGTGTCCTGAATCATTTGCTGGCCGGATTGGGAGCACATATAGGGATAATCCGCGGCAAATACGACGCCCGGTTCTTTACCAAGTTGTTCGGCAACGGCGGCAACGTCTACCGTTGCAGCGATATTTGTGCCGCAGTGGCACACAAATACGCCGATTCGATGCATTTTGCTCCCTCCTTACCTTCTGTATTTTCGGAATGCTGCCGTAAGCGCCTGCTGCGGCAGTTCATCGTCGAGCCGCGCAGGAACCTGCTGCGGGGTCAGATGATTTTCGCCCTGACGGCGGATGACCGCCAGGCGCACGGCTTCGATGAGCTTTGCCGGTTCAACGGAGCGCGGGCAGCGCTCCACACAGGCAAAGCAGCTCAGGCAGGTATAGATGCCGCGCGAGGCCATCAGCTCGTCGATGCGGCCGTTTTCGACCATGGAAACAAACTGGTGCGGATGATACTCCATTTCGTCGTAGGCCGGGCAGCTCGCCGTGCATTTGCCGCAGCGCATACATTTGCGCGGATTGACGCCGGAAATGCGCTCTACGGCTTCCATCATTCGCTCCATTGCATCGCCTCCTCAAGTCCAAGCGCTTCCGCCAGAAGCTCGGTAAAGTAGATCACCTGCGCCCCGGCGTGCTTTGTAAGATTATACTGACACAACGGGCAGGCCGTGACCAGCGCCTGTGCCCCGGCGTCCTGCGCCTGCCGGGAAATGCGCTGCGATTGCTTTTGCGCCTGTGCGGGAGCTTCAAGTGTTACATAGCCGCCGCAGCATTCGTTGCGCAGGGGGTAATAGATTGGCTGCGCGCCGAGAGCGCGGAGAAAATCCTCCAGAATTCGTGGATTTTCCGGGTCGTCGAGCTGCATTTCGCGGCTCGGCCGCAGGAGCATACAGCCGTAGTAGGGCGCCAGCCGCTTTTCGGACAGCGGCTTTACAACGCGTCCGGCCAGCCGGTCAAAACCGACGCAGTCCCGCAGTACCTCCAGATAGTGCAGCACCTGCGTCTGGCCGGTGTAGGGCGCCGGAAGCGCGAGGTAACGGTTGATGCGCTCGCATAGCTCCGGGTCGGTCTGAATGTCACGGTTGACCCTCTTAATCACATGGTGGCAGGCCGAGCAAAGCGTCACCAACGGCTGACCCGCTTCCGCGGCGGCCGCCAGTGCACGCACGGCGGAAAGCCGCGTTGCAAGCTCATCGCGCGCCATGGGATAGACTGCGCCGCAGCACTGCCACTCGGGGAGCTCGTGCAGCGTGAATCCGAGCGCTTCGGCAGAGACTCTGGCACAGCGGTCGAGACGTGCGGCTTTGTTCTTCAGCGTACAGCCGGGGAAATATTGAAAGTCCATAAAAACCTCCCTTGACTGCCGGAGCAGCCTCAGATTTTTACCTGCGCGATGACGGTCTTGAGCTTTTCGGCGCTGGCCTGAAGCTTTGCAATCTCTTCGTCGGTCAGGTGGTTGAGGATCTTGCCGCGCACGCCGGAGGTGTCGACCAGTGCCAGTGTAGACAGGCAGACGTCGGACACACCGTATTCACCGTGCATCAGCGTTGAGACGGTCAACGCGGTGCCGGCGGTACTCTGCGCACATTTGCACAGATGGCACACGGCCATTGCGACGGCATAGAAGGTTGCACCCTTGTTCTGAATGACCTGTGCGCCGGAGGTTTTGACAAAGGCTTCGATCTCCTCGTATTCGCGGTTCCAGGCAATGCGGTCTTTGTCGGGAGAGCTGTCGCGGTAGACATCGATGTGATTGTTCGCAATATGAACGAGCGACCAGGGCACAAAGGAAGAATCGCCGTGCTCGCCATAGACATGGGCGTGAATGTTGCGCGGACTGATGCAGAAGCGCTTTGCCAGTGCCGATTGCAGCCGGCTGGTATCCAGAATGGTGCCCGAACCGATAATCTGATGTTCCGGCAGACCGGAGATTTTATGGAACACATAGGTCAGTACGTCCACGGGATTCGACACGATGATATAAATGGCCTTGGGGGCGACCGAAACAATGCGCGGTGTAATATCCTTGAGAATGTCGATATTCACCTGTGCCAATTCCAGACGCGATTGCCCCGGCTTGCGCGGCAGACCGGATGTGATGATCACAATGTCAGATCCGGCGGCAGCGGGATAATCGCCGGAGCGCACGATGGCGGGCGAACAGAACGGCGCGCCCTGATAAATATCCAGCGCCTCCCCAAGCGCCTTTTTGCGGTTGATGTCAACCAGGACGATCTCCGAGGCGATGCCCTGAATCATCAGGTCGTTGGCAATGGTAGCGCCGACGCTCCCGGCTCCGATTACGGTAATCTTACTCATAAACAATCATCCATCCTTTTCGTTATTTCAGGCCGCTTAATCGGGGCGGCTTTATCGATAAAATTATATCAAATAACCTTCGAAAATGGAAGCCTTTTTTTACGAATTTTGAAATATTTACGGAAGAACGAAATAATGACGTGTAATAAGGGGGATTTCGCCCAATGGGCACAAAAAAGACGCCGAGCGGCGTCCAGTTTTGTTCCGGCAGTGGTTCAAACGCAGCAGACAGGGGCAGTACGGAGGGCGGATAGGCCGGACAGTGAACCGATCTAAAGCGCATAACGCTCCTGCTGCATCGGTTCCAGCAGCAGACGGATGTCCACCGGCTGTGCGGCGCGTCTGGCAAGGAACGCGGCGGCCTTGCGATAGCCTTGGGTATCATCGCAGGCGAAGGGGAGATGAAACAGAAGCAGGTGCTCCGGCCGGAGCGTCTGCTCCAGAAAGCGGCGACCCTTCTGCAAACAGAGCCAGGGGAAATTGAGAATTGCGAGATCGACCCGGCGGCCTGCGACGGCCTCGGCAAGCTGCGGTGCCGCAACCTCGGAATCTCCGGCCAGAAGTATGGTATGAGCGCCGTCGGAGATCAAAATGCCGTAGTTCGGCGTATCGCGATAGAGCTCTCCCTCATGCGGAAGCGCAAAAAAATGCAGCTCCAGCGTGCCGATGCGTGCCTCCTGGCGCGCGCCGCGCAGGACAAGCTGACCGCGGAATTCATCGACGGGGGAGATCACACGCGCCTGCGGCCAGCGCGCGAGCGCTTCTGCGATCAGCGTGTGCGAATAGTGGTCGGGGTGGCGATGGGTAAAGATCAGCAGCTCCGGAGAACGGAAGGGGGAGTCGTCGGCGCACATCTGCGCCCACAGTTCCGGCGATACGCTGGAGAAGCCGTCCACCTTATGCCGGTGCACAGCGTCGATCCAGATAGATTTGCCGTCCAGTTCCAGACAGATACCGGCGTTGGCGCTAAGCGTTACGGAACATAATGACATGAGGCGGTCTCCTTTCGGCGAAACACCCGGCGCCGGCGGACGCCGGGCCGGGTGGTCGTTCAGTTCATGCGATAAACGGAGAAGGTAAACATATCCGGCATATGGTACTCACGAGCCATCCAGATGGGACGCCCGTCGGTTGAAAAATCGACCTGTTCAATCTCCATCAATACGGAGTTTGCAGCGATTCCCAATAGACTGGTAATCTGCGAATCCACGCATTTGATCGGAAGAATGTGCGCAATGGCATGGTGAATCGGTTTTTCCAGATGCAGATGCAGGAAGGTGTAGAGCGAACGGCCCTGAAGCAGGTATTCCTTCAGCTCATCGACGGGAGTCCCGGAGAACAGCCGATTGAAGGTCTCCAATCCGAAAATGTCGCGTGTGAAAGCAACACGGCGGGAGTCTGCGGTACGGACACGTTCGATCACAACCATCTTGGAGTTCGGGGCAAGCTGGAGGCGATCTTCGATCTGCGCGTCGGTCGCGGTGGAGGTATAGATGTCAATATACTCCGTACCGGCCACGGCGCCGATGGATTCTATGACCTGCGTAATACCGAAGTTCATGCTCAGGTTATTGATGAGCATAGGCTCCTTTGCGACGAATGTTCCAAGACCGCGGCGCCGCAGGACGATGCCGGACTGCTCAAGGATCTGCAGGGAGGAACGGATGGTAGCACGGCTGACGTTAAAGAGCTTTGCAAGCTCAATTTCATTCGGCAGCTGCGTTCCGACCTCATAGACGCCGTCACGGATCATCTTTCTCAGCGCAGTACAGATGCGCTGCACGAGAGTAACGTCTTTGTTGTAGTCGATATAAGTGATTGCCAAGCGAAAACCTCCTTGGTGTCGACGGGCGCGGCGGACTGAGTTGGTATATCGGCAGAATACATACCGGGTTACCACTCAAATTCTAACATTTTTTGTTACTCTTGTCAAGAAAGGAACAACCGTTCAAAACAAAAGATGTTGAGTTTGTCCGGGGTATGAAATCAAAGGTGAATGACGCGGTTTTCAAATGCGCAGCAGCATTCCTTGATTGCTTCGCTGAGCGTCGGATGGGCGAAGATCTCGCCGGCAAGCTCCTGAACGCGGATGCGTCCGTTTGCGGCGACGGCCAGTTCGCCGATCAGCTCCGTGGCGTCGGCGCCGATGATATGTGCGCCGAGCAGATAACCTTCGTCGTCCGTGACGAGCTTGACAAAGCCTTCCACCTTTCCGATGGCGACGGCCTTACCGATGGCGCGGAACGGGAAGGAGAAGACCTTTGCGCCGATCTGCTGCGCCTGTGCGGCGGTCATGCCGAAGCCGCCGACCTGCGGCTCACAATAGACGCAATTCGGCACAACGCTTGTTTTGGGCGCTTCCGTTTTACCGGCCATATGCTCGACGGCGATTTCACCCTCGTGGGACGCTACATGTGCGAGCATTGTCGTAGGCACGACATCGCCGATGGCATAGACGTTTTCCACGGCGGTACGACCGAACGCGTCGACGGGAATGAAGCCGCGCTGCGTTTCAATACCGAGGTTTTCCAGTCCGATGTCCTTCGTATTCGGCACGCGTCCGACCACGGCGAGGACCTGATCGACCGTAACGTTCTTTTTGACGCCCTTGGCGTTTTCGATTTCGACCGTAACCTTATCGGAACGGGCAAGGATCGTTGCCCTGGACTCGAGCTGCACGGAGATGCCGCGCTTTTTGAAGGACGAGGCGAGCGTTTTGGCAATCTCTTCGTCCTCGTACGGCAGCAGATGCGAGGTCATTTCCACGATTGTAACACTGACGCCGAGACTGCTCAGAACGTAGGAGAATTCGCAGCCGATCGCCCCGCCACCGATGATGCAGATGCTCTGCGGCAGACGGTTTGACAGCAGGAAGTCATCCGAAGAAAGGACCTTCGTCCCGTCAAATTCCAGACCGGGCAGAACGCGCGGTGACGATCCGGTAGCGATTAACAGATTCCTTGCGGTCAGCGCCTCGCCGCCCTCCACCTGAACGGTGTGTGCGTCGGTGATGGTGCCCTTACCGTTGACGAGCGTAATGCCGTTCTTATTCAGAAGGAAAGTGACGCCCTTGGCCAGTGTGTCGGCGACCTTACGCGACTGCGCATGGACAGCCGTATAGTCCAGCCCGCTCAGGTCGGTTTTGACACCGAGAGGGGCAAGGCTCCGCGCGGCGTTCAGTGCGGAGGCGCTCGCAATGAGATTTTTGGAGGGGATGCAGCCGATGTTCAGACAGACGCCGCCGACGGCCTTTTTCTCAACGACGGCGACCTTCATGCCAAGCTGCGCGGCGCGGATGGCCGCAACGTAACCGCCGGGGCCTGCGCCGAGGACGATCAGATCAAATGCGTATTCCATAGTGTTACCTCAATGTCAGATTCTTGTCAGCACGCAGTCTGCGACACTCAGGCGGCGGGAGTGAGGCTCTGCGGATTCGGCGCTGTGGCCGATGGGAAGCACGACACACAGCTCATAGCGGGAACCGTCCACGCCGCAAAGCGCCGTGACCTGCTCTTTGTTTTTCAGAATTTCAGCAATCCAGACCGCGCCCAGTCCGAGCGCGTGCGCTGCCAGCAGCATATTTTCCGTGCAGGCGCCGATGGTGTTTGCGTCCTTGATGGTGTGATAGCCGACGGAGGTGTCCATAAACAGACAGATCAGAGCATCCGCCTGTAAAAGCACGGCTTCGTGCTTGCTCAGCGCGGCGATCTTTGCTTTCACGTCGCGGTCGCGGATAATGCTGAAGCGCCACGGCTCGTTGGCCATGCCGGAGGGGGCGCGGACGCCCGCCTCCAGAATGGCGTTGAGCTGCTCGTCCGTTACCGGCTCGGACGTGAACGAGCGGACGCATTTACGGGTGATAATTGCCTGATAAGCATCCATCGGTATACCTCAGAGCGTCTTGACGGCCTTGCGGAAGGCTTCGATGGTGTAGTCGATATCCTGCTCGGTGTGCGAATAGCACAGGCAGAACGGCTCACGCGGATCTTCGTCGATCAGCACGCCCTGCTCCAGAACATTTGCGGCGAGCTTCTTGTAGAGCTTGCTGTCGGCCTTGCCCCAGTCGCGGGCATCGTCGTTCTTGTCGATGCCGAAGGTGACGGAGAAGATGGCGGGCATGGAGCTGATGAGGCAGGGAATACCGGCCTCGGAGAAAACCTTCGCCAGACCGTTTTGCAGGCGCTTGCCCATGGCGTTGATGTGCTCGTGGACGGGCTGCGTCTGCATGATGTTCAGCGTGGCCTTTGCTGCGGCGGTACCGACGCCGTTGCCTGCGTAGGTGCCCCCCTGTGTGACGCCCTTACCGACGATGCTCATCAGCTCACGCTTGCCGCCGTAGGCGGCGATGGGGTAGCCGTTTGCAATGGCCTTGGCATAGCAGGTCAGGTCGGGACGGTAGCCGTAGAGCTCCTGCGCGCCGCCCTTGGCAATGCGGAAACCGGACTTAACCTCGTCGAGAATCCAGACGATGCCGTATTCGTCGCACTTTTTGCGCAGCAGATCCATGAAGCCGGGCTTGGGATCAGCCAGGCCGAAGTTGCCGAGCATCGGCTCGGTGATGATAGCCGCAACCTCGTGTCCGTAACGCTTGAGCGCCAGCTCAAGCACCTCGGGATCGTTGAAGGGGATGGTGATGGTCAGCGCATCAAGCGCGTCGGGAATGCCGGAGCTTGCACGGATCTTGATCGGGTCGCGGCGATTGCCGTAGGAGGCGGGGGGAGCGTAGGTGGAGTAGAGCACATAGTCGTAACCGCCGTGGTAGCCGCCTTCGAACTTGATGATCTTGTCGCGCTGGGTGTAGGCGCGGGCGACGCGGATGGCGTTCATCGTGGCATCGGAGCCGCCGTTGACCAGACGCACCATTTCCGTGCCGGGGCACATTTTGATGACCGCTTCCGCGACTTCGACTTCACGTTCGCAGGTGATGCCGGGCGTTACGCCGCCGCGGATGGCTTCAATGACGGCGTCATCGACCTCGTCATAGGCATAGCCGAGGATAACGGGGCCGAAACCGAGACGGAAATCGATAAACTCGTTGCCGTCGACGTCCCAGATATGCGAGCCCTTTCCCTTTTTGAAATAGGGCGTGCAGCCCTTGCCCCAGAAGCGGCCGTTGGAGTTGACGCCCAGCGGCATTGCATCAAACGCGCGCGCCTGCAGCGCATTGGTTTTTTCCAGTTTCATTGTTGCTAGTCCTCCTAGTTTTGTAATCGGTCATTCGGATGCCCCTTCGGGGGCTTCGCCGTAAAAACGGATCACGGCGTCCACGGCGCGTTTCCAGCGGTCATAACCGCTGTCGGCGCCGGTCGGCGCAATGGTGCGCACGGTTCCGGCCGCAGCCGCTTCACCGGGTGAGGAAATCAGCCCGAGGCCGAGCCGCATTAGCTGCGCAACGCCGGTAACGGTGCCTTCAGTGTTCTCGGGACACAGAAGCGTCCGGCCGAGCACGTTTGCCTGCTTGCGCATCAGATAGTCGTTTGCGCACATCCCGCCGTCGACAACGAGCGTCCGGCAGGACGGCATGGCGTCGAGGATATCGCGCACGGTGTAGGCGATGGCGTCAAGGCCCGCGCGCAGAATATGCTCGGGCGCGGTGGCGGCGGTCACACCGAAGATGGTGCCTCTTGCGGCAGGCTGCCAGTAGGGGGCGCCGAGGCCGGCAAAGGCCGGGACGAACAGAAGCGAGCTTTCGCTCTGCTCGGCAAGCTCGGAAAGGCGGCCGGTTTGCCAGTCGGGACGGAAGTTTCGGTGCAGCCAAGTGATGATACTGCCGGCTGCGCCGCCCTCGGCGGCTGCGGCATAGACCGCCGCGCCGGATTTCCATGCGACACTGGTGGTCAGCGTGTCGTCGAGCACGGGCTTTGCGCCCCGATTGAACCAGAACGCACAGCAGGTTCCGTAAGTGACCTTTGCACTGCCGGGATCCGTGCAGCCCTGACCGAGAAGCGCCATGGACTGATCCAGACCGCCTGCAACCCAAGGTAGGCGGCGACCGATGCCCAAATCTACGCCGTCAAAGCGTTCGGTATTGTCGCAGAGCCTCGGGAGCGCAAGCCCCTGCGCGCCGAAGCGCGTGAGCAGGGCGGCGTCCCAGTCCAGCGTGTTGATGTTGTAGAGCCCGGAGCGGCAGGCGGTGGAGTGATCGCTCGCATAGTGCCGTCCGCCGGTCAGGCAATAGAGAAACCATGCGTCAAGCTGGCCGTAGGCCAAACGCCCCGCATCCCAGAGCGGCGCCAGAGAGGGCTCGTTTTTCCGGAGCCATGCCAGCTTCAATGCCGGCCACTCAGGCGACAGATGCAGTCCGGTGCGTTCGTGAAACCACGCGTCCTCACCGGAATCAATCATTCGGCTGCACAGTGTCTCGGCGCGGCAGTCCTGCCAGTTAATCGCGGGCGTTACGGGACGTCCCGTTTCCCGATCCCAGAGCAAAAAGGTTTCGCCCTGATTGGCCAGACCGAAGCCGAGCAGCTCCGCAAGTTTGTCCGGGTGGCGCGCCATCAGGCGCTGCGCGGCGGTGCGGATCGATCGGACGAGCTCGTCCGGATCCTGCTCGACCAGACCGCTGTGCGGCGTTTGCAGCGCGACGGGGATATCTTCGCTGTCGATCAGCCGCGCCCGTGTATCCAGCAGCGCCGCCATCGTGCCGGAGGTACCCTGATCGACGGCAAGCAGATAGCCTGTTTGTTTCATGGATGCCTCCGTGCTTAAAGCGTGAATTCGCGGTTGAGGCATTTGAACAGCAGATATCGCATCGGTTCCGGCTGGAGGCCGCAGGCGGTGTGCGGCGTAAAGGGAGCGACGTAACAGAAGTCGTCCGGGAAAACCTCATAGTACCGGCCGTTGATGGAGATCATGCCCCGGCCGCTGACGAAGTAGTTGCCGTGCTCGATGATGTGCGTTTCTACGCAGGGGAAGGTCACGCCCGGTGCGAAGCTCATCATGTTCATGCCCATATCAAAACCACGGTTGGCGTCGTAGGGCAGGCACTGCTGCTCCAGCTCTTCGGTGCCCTGCGTACCGGGAATATCAAACAGACTCGAAACGATCGGCTGCGGGACGGAGAAATAGGGAGTTCCTACATAGCGCTTGCGCACCCAGACCAGACGCGCGGTGCTGCCGCGGCGGTTGCGGATGGCGAAGTCCACGCCCTCCGGCGCCCAGAAGAAGCCTTCCTTCTCCATCGTATGGACGCGGCCCTGAAGGTTCAGCTCAACCTCGCCCTCCAGCACGAACATATAGTTTTCAAATTCGTTTTCCACGCGGCTGACGCTGCCGCCGTCCGGGGCGATTTCCAGCGTGCATTCAAGAAACTTCGCGCCGATGCGCGGCGTTGCAAGGAAGAAAGCCTCGGTGTTTTCCCAGCCGGGCAGCCGATTGCCGAGCAGAAACGCACGCGGCAGGAAGGTGGCGACACCGGGCTGGTGGAAAGCGCGCGCAATGGCCAGGTGATTTTCGTCGCGTAGGCGCATATTCGGATTATAAGTGATTTGTTCCATGGCGGTATTCCTCCTGCTTACTGCTTGTCATAGGCGAGCGGATAGTCGCGGTTGGCTTCCTTGAAGAGCAGGTAGCGCAGCGGCTCCGGTGCATAACCGACGGCATAGTGCGGCGTGCAGGGGGCGATATACAGGAAATCGTCCGCGTGTACCTCGTGGTGCTCGCCGTTGAGCCACATTCCGCCGCGGCCCTGAAGGAAGTAGCACCCGTGCTCGCACATATGCGCTTCGGCGCGCGGGAAGCTCACGCCGGGCAGATACGTCAGCAGATTGACGCCCATATCAAAGCGCATATCGCTTTCAAAGGGCAGGCACTCCTTTTTCAGAACGTGCGTGCTGCGCTGCTCGGTGAGCTTCGCGCTGCTGCCGCTGAACGCTTCGGGCGCGTTCAGGCCGGGGGCGGGGACATATTCCTTCTTGATCCAGAGCAGGCGGGCCGTTCTGCCGGCTGCTTCACGGACGGAGAAGGCGGTGTGCGGCGGGAGATAGCAGAAGCCCTCCTCCGTAAGCGTGACGGTTGCGCCGTAACTGACGGTGACGCTGCCCTCCAGAATAAACAGAAAGTTTTCAAAGCCGTTGTCGATCGGGTCGGTATTGCCGCCGTTTTCCTGCATGACGAGCTGCCCCATGATGAACTGCGCGCCCATGTCGGGCGTAGCGTTATTCAGAATGCGCGTGCGCTCCCAGCCGGGGAGATCGTCGAAAAAGGTAAAGGTTCTGGGCATCAGGCAGTAGACGCCGGGCTCCAGACGGGCACGACAGACACTCAGATGGTTGCCCTCATAGAGGTCCATGCCCGGATTGAATTGCGAAACATCCATGTCGATTCTCCTTTTCTAAACTGCGGAAACAGGGGGCGCTTGCGCCCCCTTGCTTCTTAGCGACCGGCCATATAGTCGCAGACGTTCTTCAGGTTCTCCGTGAAGGTGCCCGGCTGGAACTTCTCGTGGAACAATGCGGAGCCCATCGTCAGACCCTCGGCACCGGTGGCGGCGATGTCGTCGATGCGCTGATAGCGGTCGACGCTGCCTGCGGAGATGACGGGAATCTTGACGGCCTTTACGACCTCGGCCAGCAGCTCCATGGCATTGCCGGTGTAGCGGAAGGAGAGCAGATCGATACCCTCGACGCCCTTCTCCTCCAGACGCTTTGCGTCGGCAACGATCTCTTCAATGGTGCCGTCGAGGATGGAGGGATGGCCGTAGACCTTACCGCAGAACGGGTAGTACTGCACGCCCGTGCCCTTGAGATAGTCGCGGATGGAATCATAATAGACCGTGCCCATCAGGACGTCGAAGCCGGCGGCGACGGCGATCTTTGCGCCGGCCAGACCTTCGGCCTCGGACAGCGAAACGACCTCGAGGTTCGTGCGCTTGCCGTGCGCCTTCATGGTTTTGACCAGATCGATCATCTGATCGAGGGGCAGACCGACATCCTTGAAGCCCCACTCATCGGCGGGCAGGTCGGCGGAGGCGAGGAACTGAGCCTTGGCGTTTGCGACGGTTTCGTCGTTATCGGTGAGCATGACGATCAATTTCTGTTTCATGGTATTTTACTCTCCTATGTAAATGTTAAATAATGGCGTCAAATCTCGCCGCGCATAATGCGGGCGTAGTTGTCTCCGGTGATGGCGCGACGCGCCGCTTTGTCGCCCTCTGTGGCGATCTCAACCTTCAGCAGCTCCATTCGGAAGTCGTTGCCGGGCCAGTCGGTGCTCATGACGATGCGCGAGGCGCCGACCTTGCCGATGGCGGCTTTGAGCGAGAACAGCTCGGCCGTGGAGGTGTCAAGGAAAATGTTGGGGTTGCGCGCGGCGACGGTAATGGCGTCGTCGCAGTAGTTCAGGGCGCACATATGGCCCAGAATGACGGTGACATCGGGGAAGGCGCGGGCAATCTCCTCAAAATAGAAGGGGTGGTCGTTTTCCTCGGAGCCGCCGTGCGAGAACATGGGAACCTTGTATTCGCGGCACAGCTCCATCAGCGGGTCAACCAGCGTATGGTCGCCGAGCTGGTAGCCGTGCAGACGGGGATGCAGCTTCAGGCCCTTCAGACCAAGATCCAGATATTTGCGAAGCTCCTCCACGGCACCCGGCAGACGCGGGTTGACCATGCAATAGCCGAACAGACGGTCGGGATGCTCGCGCTGTGCGCGGACAACGTAATCGTTGTCGATCGACTGCGCGACGGTGCATACGCCGCACATATCCACGCCGGCGCGATCCATCTCTCTGAGAATGCGGCCGACGCTCATACCCTCATCAAGGAAGCCTCCGGTGGAGACACCCTCCCAGACGTGGTTGTGATGGTCAATGATCATCGCTTACCACTCCTTCCGCGGGTTAACGAGCTTGCCTGCACCGGGCTTGCCGACGATCTTGCCGTCGTCCATGATAACCTCGCCCATGACGATGGTCATGACGGGCTTGCCCTTGAGCTTGAAGCCGTTGTAGGGGGTGTACTTCGTCTTGCTGTACATTTCTTCGTGGGTGACGGTCCATTCGCGGTCCATATCGAGCACAACAAGGTCCGCATCCGCGCCGACCTCGATCAGACCCTTGCGGGGCGCAAGGCCGAAGATCTCGGCAGGCTTTTCGCACATGCATTCCACAACGCGGTTAAGCGTGACCTCGCCCCTGTTCACATGGTCGAGCATGATCGGCAGACTGGTCTGTACGCCGATGGTGCCGGGCAGAGTGTCCCACCAGCTGCGGTTGAACTTCTCATCGTTCGAATGAGGCGCATGGTCGGTGGCGAGCACTTCAATCTGACCGCTGGCCAGACCGTTCCACAGCGCTTCGCGGTCCTTTTCGTAACGGATGGCGGGGATAACACGGATGCCGCCACCGTATTTTTCGTAATCCTCGGCGCAGAAGGTGAACCAGGCCGGGCCGACATCGGAGGTGACGGGCGTCCCCTTGTGCTGGAACTCCTTGATGAGCTCCAGACCGCGCTTGCTGGTCAGATGCGTGATGTGGACGCGGCAGCCGGAGACCTCGGAGAGAATAAAGGTGCGGTACAGGGCGGAAACTTCAACAACGTCCGGGCGGGCTTCCACATGATTGAAGAAATCCTTGGGATCGCGGCCGCTTTCCTTCAGATGCTCGGTGAAGTGCTTGACGAGCTCCATATCCTCGGCGTGGACGGTAACGACATAATCATGGGCGGCAATTGCCTTAAAAATGTCGGCGGCCTCGTTGTTGTCGGGCAGATAGTAGCCCTCCGGAAGCTCCCAGTCGAAGGTGCTCAAATCCCACTTGAAGCCGCAGACGCCGGCTTCGATCAGCGGATCAATCTGATCGAGATTGTTGACAAGATAAGCGTAGATGCCGTAGTTAATGTAAGACTTTTCTTCGGCAATCTTCTTCTTGATCAGGAAGTTTTCGACGTTGAGTGTAGGGGGCTGGACATTCGGCATATCAAAGGCGGTAGTCACGCCGCCTGCGGCAGCGGCCATGGAGCCGGTGGAGAAGTCCTCCTTGTAGGTCAGACCGGGATCGCGGAAATGGACGTGGACGTCGATACAGCCGGGGATCACGGGCTTGCCGCCCGCGTCGATCACGCGAACCGCTTCCAGACCGGTGCTGTCGGCGACGATGGCGGCGATTTTTCCGCCCTTTACGGCAATACAACCGTTCTCGGTCGATCTGGCGCTGACGATCTTGGCGTTTTTAATGAGAAGATCATATTTCATATTTGTAATTACCTCCGTGGTTCAATGTCATTCAAGGGGAAACAGCGGGGCAGGGTAGCTGCCGGAGCCCTGTGCGAGCTTCATCTGCACGGTAATGTAGGCAGTCCATGCGGAGATCTCAAAGGGCTTGAGGATAACGGCGGGAACGTTGTTTTTTTCCAGCAGCGCCGAAAGCTGAGGCGCGACGTCCTCAAAGTCGGTACAGCCGAGGATGAAGCCTTCGCAGCCGGAGCGCTCGCGCTCGCTCACGATGGCGTCGTACAGGCTCTGCGCCACGGCATCGGAGCCGCCGGAGAGGGCGTCAAAGCCCGTTTCGACGGAGATGACGTTCGCAAGACGGTGCGACAGACCCAGCTCATGCGCGATACGCGTAAATCGGCTGTTGATGCGTGAGGCAAAGGTGAGTACGGCAAAGCTGTCGACAAGCTGCGGCGCATAAAGCATGGTACATTCGCTCGGACCGATGACGGGGATGCGAACGGCTTCTCGGCAGGCACGCAGCGCGGTGTCGGCGCTGCAATTGATGACAATGGCCTGCGCACCCTCCGCGGCGCAGCGCTGCACGCGGCGCAGAAGCGCCGGGGCCGCGTGCGCGTCGTCATAGGCGTTTTGAATAAAGCGAGGGCCGTTGTCGATATAGAAGAAACGGAATTCTGCGGGAACGGACGCACAGTCGCGGCGGCGGAAGCCTTCGCGCCAGTCGTGTCCCTCGGCAGGGGCAAGAATGGGAGAAATAACGTCGATTTTCATTGGCTGGATCCTCCGTTTTCATCAAAGCGGCGGTAGAAGCGTCGGATCGCGTCTACAAGCGCCTGCGACGTCGGGTCGGATTCGCCGCATTGCTGTGTTTGCAGAAAGCCTGCAAGGCGCTGTGCGGCGAAGCCCTCGTCGGTCAGAATGTTCTTTCCGTTACGGACGACGAGCTTTCCGCCCACATAGAGGCGGTCAACGGCCGCGCGTGTGCCGCGCAGCAGCAGAAGGGAAAGCGGGTCAACCTGCGGAGCGATATAGGGTTCGCGAAGCCGTTTCAGATCGATGCACAGTATATCGGCCTGCTGACCGGGGGTGAGCGTGCCGTTTGCGTGCAGATCAAGCAGCTCTGCGCCGCCCTGCGTTGCCATATCGAGCAGGGCCTCGGGACGGATCCCTGCGTCCACGCCGGCATCCGAGGCGTTCAGACCGGTCAGACGCAGTTCGCGCAGGAAATCCTGATCGTCATCGAGCGCGCAGCCGTCCAGTCCGATCGCGCAGTCAACGCCCGCGCGCAGCGCACGGCCGAGCGGCATGATGCCGCTGTGCAGGCGCAGATTGGATGAGCTGTTGACTGCGACGGATACGCCGTGCGCCGCCAGAAGCCGCCAGTCGTCCGGATCCGCCCAGACCATATGCGCCAGAGAAAGGCGCGGAGAAAGCAGCCCAAGCTCGTACAGATGCCGTACGCCGGAATTTCCGAAGCATTCCTGCGCCCAGCGGCGCTGGTACTTCGTTTCCAGCATGTGCATATGGATCCGCAGATTGTGCTCCTGTGCATACTGCTGCATGGCGGTCAGCGCGTCGTCGGAGACCCACTGGAAGCCCGCCGGGTGAAGCTGAATGCCGACCATCCCGGTTTCGATACGATCGGAAAGTGCGTCGGTGAGCGCTTCAATTTGGGAGAAGTATTGCTCCAGGGACATCGGAGCATCGCATACGCGGCGGCCAAATTCCTGCCGCAGCTTTTGGCAAAGACCGTCGGTGAAGCGGTCACGCTGCATATAGATCAGATTGTTCTGATCGACGAAGGGCGGACAGAGGACGACGCGGATGCCTGCGTCATTATAGCCGCGGGCGGTGCGCGTCAGCTCGTCCAGCGAGCCCCAGCGGCCGGGGTTATGGCTGTGCAGCACGGCGCTGACGCCGGACGAAGCCAGCCGAAGCCCGTCATACAGAGCGCAAAGATATGCGTCGCTGCTGACGACTCCCAGCGAGGGGATCCATGTTTCCAGCGCACAATCGGGTGCGCCGAAGGCGGCAGGGGAGACGCCTCTGCCATGATCGTGCGCATCGCGCATGGCAGGCAGCAGCAGTCGGTCGGACAGAAGCTCGACCGTTGCACCGGGGTAAGCCTCGGTCAGATCCCGGCGTGTGCCGGCGGCAAGAATTCTGCCGCCGGACATACAGACACCGGCATCCGTCAGAAGGCCGAGACCCGGAGAATAGAGCGCTGCGCCGCAGACGATCTGTTTCGGATCAGAGGGCCGCACGGTACAGATCGATAACGTCCTGTCTGGTGAAGGGCTTGAGGCTGTTGTTCAGCACGCCGCCCATGGTCTGGAATACGGAGTCGGTCATCGGCTCGATCATGTCCTCGGTGACGCCGAGGTCGCGCATGGTCATGTCACAGCCGAACTTCTGAAGCAGACCCTTCATGGCCTTCGGACACATGGCGGCCAGCTCCTCGCGGCTCATGCTGTCGTCGCCATAGCCGAACAGGCGGGTAAGAGTGGCGTGACGCTCAATGTCGGCGTCCCAGGTGCGTTCCAGATACGGAACGGCGAGCGGGCACATGGTCAGGCCGTGCGGGGCGTTGGTCTGACCGCCGATGCTGTGGCCGAGCGCGTGGATGGCGACGGTACCGGAATTGCCTTCGCCGATGACGATACCGCCGAGGGTGTTGGCCCAGGCCATATATTCGCGGGCCTCGCGGTCGTTGGCACCGTTTTCGATGGCACGGCCGAGATACTTCACGACCAGACGGATGGCTTCGAGCGCGCAGGCGTCGGTGAAGGGGTTGGCGCATTTGGCGAGATAGGCCTCCATGGCGTGGAACAGTACGTCGATGCCGCAGCCACGGGTCACGCCGGCGGGCAGGGTCATCATCAGGTCGGGATCGACGATGGAGACGGCGGGCATCACGGAGTCGTCGCCGACGCCGGGCTTGTCGTGGGTCAGCGTGTTGGTAACGACAAACCACTTCGTCGCTTCTGAACCGGTGCCGGCGGTGGTGGTAATGCAAATAACGGGATAGGGCTTCTTCATACCGGCCAGATCGGACTTCTTGCCGCCTGCGAGATAGTCGCGGACGGAGTCTTCTTCGGGCTGTGCAGCCATAAAGGCGATGGCCTTTGCGGTGTCCATCGAGCTGCCGCCGCCGAGGCCGACCGTGAAGTCGCAGCCCTGCTCGCGGAAGTACTTGACCTGACGGTCAATATCGACGTCGCAGGGGTTCGGATCGACGTCCTCAATCACGGCGACCTCAACGCCGGACTGCCTGAGCAGCTCCTCAACGCGCTGGAGGAAGCCCATCTGACGCATCGAGCCGCGCGCGGCGCAAAGAAGCGCTTTCTTGCCGTACTGAGAAGCGATATTCTTCAACTGCTCTACCTGGCCGCAGCCGATGTAGAAGTGGGTGGGCATGGTAAAATCAAAAACCTTCATGAAAAGATCCTCCTGATGCAATGTTCGGTCAAATCAATAGTAGAGACAGGCTTCCGTTCCGCCGTCGACAACGATAGCCTGGCCGGTGATGGCCTTAGCTTCGTCGCTTGCGAGGAACAGTGCGGTTTTGGCGATGTCCTCCGGCTGAATGCGATAGGTCATGGGCTGATAGCTGTCAAGGAAGCGGTCGCGGGCCTCGCCGGTGAAGTCCTTGTTCAGGGGCGTGTCCACGAAACCGGGGCAGATGGCGTTGCAGCGGATGTTGGCGCGGGCAAAGTCGATTGCTACGGAGCGTGTCAGGCTGAGTGCACCGGCTTTCGCGCAGGCGTAACCCATCTTGTTGGGGATCGGCTTCAGGCCGAAGGTGCCGACGGTGTTGAGGATCACGCCGCCGCCCTGCTTTTCCATGTAGGGGATGGCGTACTTACAGCCGAGGAAAACGCTGTAGAGATCGATGGCGATGACCTTCTGAAAATCAGCGAAGCTGGTAGTCACGACATTACCGACGGGGCTGATACCGGCGTTGTTATACAGGACGTCGATCTTGCCGTAAGAGGCGACGACATCGGCAAAGAGCTTTTCCATCTGCGCTTCGTTCGTAATGTCGGCGACAAAGGCCTGAGCCTTGCCGCCCGCGGCGGTGATGGCCTCAACGGTTGCCTGCGCGCCCGCGGCGTTGATATCTACCACGCAGACCTGAGCGCCTTCGGCGGCAAACAGCTCGCAGGAGAGCTTGCCCATTCCGGAGCCGCCGCCGGTAATGACTACGACCTGATTCTCAAACTTTTTCATGGGAACCTTCCTTTCAGAGTGAAATTAGCAGTGTGTAATCTGACCGCCGTCAACGAGCAGCTCCGAACCGGTGCAGTAGGAGGCTTCGTCAGACAGCAGATAGCAAATGGCGTCGGCGATTTCCGCAGCCTTGCCGAAGCGGCCGAGCGGGATCGAGGCGACGGAGTTTTTATACATTTCCGGATCGTTCATGATCCAGGCGTTCATCGGAGTTTCAATGGTGCCGGGGGCGACGACATTGGAGCGGATGCCCTGCGGGCCGAATTCAAGAGCGATGGCCTTGCTGAGCTGACGAACCGCGCCCTTTGAGGCGCAGTAGTGCGCCGAACGGGTGAAGCCGATGTAGCCGCTGATGGAGCTGAGGAACACGATGGAGCCCTTGCCGCCGCAGGCGACACGCTGTGCAACATATTTCTGAGCGCACAGGAACGAGCCCTTGAGGTTGATGTTGATCATCTTGTCCCAGTCCTTCTCGGTCATCTCAAGGAAGGGGATAGAGGAGAAAATGCCGGCGGAGTTGACTAGACCGTCGATGGAGCCGAACTCGGCAACGGCTTTGTCGATCATATTCTGGATGCTTTCGGCGTCGCAGACATTGACCACACATTGCAGGGCACGACGGCCGAGGGCCTCGACCTCCTGCGCGGTCTTTGCGATCGCTTCGGCATTGATGTCAGCTAAAACAAGGTTGGCGCCTTCGGCTGCCGCCTTGAGACAGACGGCCTTGCCCAGGCCGGAGCCCGCGCCGGTAACGAGAATGGTTTTATTTTCAAGACGCATGATAATAATCCTCGATTTCTTGCCCCCAAGCGAGGGAGGCGATATTTGCGTGGAAGCGTAAAACGCTTGGGAAATACGGATTCGGCAGGAGCCTGAATTACGGAAAGTGATTTGAATCCTACCGGCAGGTGCGGCCCCGGCCGCACCTGCCGGTAGGGGGGAAAAAGACCCGGCTCGTGAGTTCTTATAAAGGGATGGTCAATTCGGGGCGTTGCGAAATTACTTTGATCGGAATCAGAAGGTGCCGCCGCTGGCGTCGGCTGCAGTGTAGGTGTGCAGGGGATCCTTCTGCCATTTTTCGACGACGGCAGTCTGGAATTCCTTCAGGAGATCCTCGGAGACAACCTTGGGGTTCCAGCCGTGGCTTTCGTCATAGGTGAAGACGAAGCCGGGAGCGTCGGGCTCGGTGTGGAAGCCGAAGAATTCGGCGCCGCCGGCCAGAGTGCCGTCCATGACGCGCTGGACAAGGTTGACATACTTCGGAGACCAGTCAAACACGCAGTAGGTGAGCTGGTAGTCGGGGTTATAGGTCATATCGTCGGCGGAACGGCCGATGGTATAAACGCCCTTCTCCTTGCAGACGTCCATGACGCCCTGCGCGGCGAGGTTGAGCTCGTGCATGACAACGTCGCAGCCGGCGTCGATCATGGCAAGAGCGGCTTCGCGGGCAGCGGCGACGTCGTCGCTGTCGCTCAGATAAACGACGGTGCCCTGAACTTCGCTGTTGGCATCCTTCACGCCGTTCTTCCAGCCGCCGACCAGATTGTTCTGGGTGCCGGTGCCTTCGTTGGCGGTGATGTAGCCGACCTTGCCGGACTTCGTGACCTTCGCAGCCATCCAGCCGTAGGCATAGCCGTACTGCCAGGGAGCGGTGTCAACGGCGGTAACGTTGGCGCCGGAGCCGGTGGAACCGGCGATGACGATGAAGCGGGTGTTCGGGAACTCGGCGCCGACCTTGATCATGTCGTCCTCGAAGGAGCCGGTGTGGCCGATGATGACGTCGTAGCCCTTGGAAGCGTAGTCGCGCAGAGCGGACTGAAGGTCAACGCTGCTGACGTTCTCGGAGTAGGCAACATCCACATTGAGCTGATCCTTGACGGCCATCAGAGCATCGTAGCCGTACTGGTTCCAGCTCTTGTCGTTGGCGCTGCCGGGGAGGAGCAGAGCAACCTTGAGCTTCTTATCGGTGGTCGAGCTGTTGCTGGGGGTGTTGGAGTCCTTGGTGGACTCGGTGGGCGTAGTGGTGCAAGCCACGAGCGAAAGCAGCATGACAAGCGCGAGGAGAATCGCAAAGAATTTTTTCATAGTTTGCCTCCATTTCATTATGCCTGTGTTTGGATTTGTGTGGGGTTCTGTGAGTCGGGTCGGAATGGATATGGGATTACTGCTGCTTGTAGAACTTGCCCATCGCCGCCGGGTGACGGCGGTCTTTGCCGACGAGCAGGATAAACAGCAGAGCCATCAGATAGGGGAGCATGAGGATGATGTACGAAGAGATGTTGATGCTGCTCGACATTTGCAGACGCAGCTGCAAAGCCTCGGATGCACCGAAGAGCAGACCGGCACCGGCGGCGCCGACGGGATTCCAGCCGCCGAAGGTCGCCGCAATGATGGCCAGCCAGCCGCGGCCGTTGGTGATGTTTTCCGTAAAGGTCTGCACCTGCTGCAGCGCCAGAATGGAGCCGCCGAGGCCGCAGAACGCGCCGCAGACCAGAATGGACAGGGAACGGGTGCGCGGGACGTTGACACCGAGCGTGTCGGCGCAGCTCGGGTTTTCGCCGACGGCGCGGAGCTGAAGTCCCCAGGTGCTTTTGAACATGATCCACCATGCCACGGGAACAAGGATATAGGCAAGGTAGGTCAGGATCGGCTGGTTGAACAGCAGCGGGCCGAGGAAGGGAATCTTCGACAACAGCGGAATCTCAACGGGGTTGAGCGCCGCAATGCGCGGTACGCCGCTGGTGCCCCAGAAATAGCGCTGCAGCGAGCTTGTCAGACCGAGCACAAAGAAGTTTGTGCCGAGGCCGCAAATAACCTGATTTGCGCCGAGACGCACGGTGAAGAACGAGAACAGCACCGCGACAAGCATGGCCGAAAGGATGCCTGCAAGAATGCCGAGCAGATGGCTTCCGGTCAGAATGGTGATGATTACGCTGACAAACGAGGCCATTAGCATATGACCCTCTGCGCCCATGGCGTGCACGCCGGACTTCTCGCAGAAGCAGACGCCGAGAGCAAGCATGATGATCGGCACGGAGATGCGAATCGTTGAGCTGAGGAAATTGATTACGGATTCCATAACTTACACTCCCTTCTGCTCAGCCGGCTGCTCCGGCTCGGCGGCGACACGGACGGCGGGCTTGCTTGCCTTGGCCTGAAGCAGAACCTTCAGTGCGCCGCTGACCATGATGAAGATGATGATCGAGCCCTTGATGAGATCAAGAAGGGCACTGGGAATGCCGGTGGCACGCTGCATTGCCTGCATACCGGTACGCAGTGCGCCGAAGAACAGGCCGGCGGGCAGAACGGCAAAGGGATTTGTGTTGCCGAGAAGCGCCACGGCCAGACCGTCAAAGCCAAGTGCCGTGCCGAATTCCATACGCAGACAGTCGTTGCAGCCGATCACTTCGACCGCACCGGCGACGGCGCACAGACCGCCGGAGATCAGCATTGACCAAACAAAGATTTTGGTCGGCTTGTTGCCGGAGGCACGCGCCGCCATGGGCGACAGACCCGTCATGCGCAGGCGCATTCCGCCGGGTGTAAACCACAGGTAATAGCCTGCAATCAGGACGATGGCAACGGCGATGAAGATACCGGCGTGCATATAGCCCAGATTCGGCCAGTATTTCAGCAGGAACTGCGAGCCGAAGGTATCGGTCTGCGGATAGCTGACGGTGCGGCCGGCAGCCAGCGGACCGTTGACCATCGCGGAGACCAGAAGCGTGCCGATGTAGTTGAGCAGCAGCGTGCTCAGAAGCTCATTGATGCCCTTGAGCAGGCGGAACAGGACTGCGATGCCTGCGAAGATCATGCCGAACAGCATGGCGGCCGCAAGAATCACAACGATGCCGAGGACGCCGGGCAGGTTGGGCATTTTCAGCGCAACAACCGCGGCAGCCAGGCCGCCGAGGAAGAGCTGACCCTCCTGGCCGATGTTGTTTGCACCGGCGCGGAATGCAATGGCGGTACCCGTGCCGATGATCAGATACGGCGTGGTACGGTTCAGTGTGCTGCCGATGGACAGCGTGCTTCCGAAGGCGCCCTTGAACAGCTCCTTGAAGAACGTGATCGGGCTGATGCCCCACAGGGCGGCAAACAGGGCGCCGATGAGCAGACCCAGTACCGCGCCGATGATCGGGCTGAAGTTGAGCAGCGTCATCAGAACGCCGCGCTTTTCTTTACGTTTTACCAGTTGACTCATTTTTCCACCTCGCCGGCCATCAGAAGTCCGATTTTTTCCACTTCCGCGCCCTCTGCGGGCAGAATATCGACCAGCTCGCCCTCATACAGAACGCCGATGCGGTCGCTGAGGGTCATAATCTCGTCAAGCTCCGTGGAAATGTAAAGGATCGCTGCACCCTCTTCACGGGCGCGGAGCATCGTCTCAAACACGAAGCTCGTTGCGTCGATGTCCAGACCGCGCGTGGGGTAGGCGGCGACAATCAGATCCACCTTCTGCCCCACCTCGCGGGCCAGCACGACCTTTTGCTGGTTGCCGCCCGACAGGCTTCCGGCAAGCTCACCGGGACCGGTTGTGGAAATATTGAAGCGCTTGATCCGCTCGCGCGTGACCTCCGTGATCTTCCGGAAGTTCATCAGCCACGGACGGCCGTAGGGCTCGCGATCTGGATGATTGAGCGCCATGTTCGTCTGGATCGAGAAATCCAGCACCAGTGCGGAGTGGTTGCGGTCTGCGGGAATGTAGCCGATGGGGAGCTCGCGCATCCGCTTGGTCGAGGCTTTGGTGACGTCCTCACCAAGGAACATCATCCTGCCGTCGCTGACCTTGCGCAGACCCATGATAAGCTCGGAAAGATCGGTCTGACCGTTGCCGTCTACGCCGGCAATGCCGACAATCTCGCCGCGATGCACCTCAAGCGTGACATTCTTTACACCGCAGGACTCGGCCTGCGGCGCCGAGCTGATGTTCTGAAGACTCAGAACGACCTCGCCGGGCTTACAGGGCGGCTTATCGATGTTCAGATCGATGCTGCGGCCGACCATCATTGCCGCAAGCGTGCGGCTGTCGAGGCCGGGTTCGTTTTTCAGCGTCTGGATCATTTTGCCGTCGCGCATGATTGAGATACTGTCGCACAGTTCCAGAACCTCGGGCAGCTTGTGGCTGATAAATACGATGGACTTGCCCTCCGCGCGCAGCCGATTGAGCACAACGAACAGGCTTTTGACCTCCTGCGGCGTCAGGACGGCCGTCGGCTCGTCCATAATCAGCAGATCGGACTCACGGTACAACGCCTTGACGATCTCAACGCGCTGCTGCTCGCCGACAGTCAGATCTTCGATGACCGCGTGCGGGCGGATACTCAGGCCGTAGGCCTCGGAAATGGCCATGACCTTCTTTTCGGCCTCCGCCAGCGGCAGCTCGATAAACTTGCCCTCACGCAGGCCGAGAACTATGTTTTCCAGAACGGTAAACTTTTCTACGAGCTGGAAGTGCTGATGGATCATGCCGATACCGGCGCGGATTGCTTCGGACGGCGAAGAAGCGTTGAGCTCCTCTCCCTTCCAGATCACGGTGCCGGAATCTTTGCCGTACAGACCGTACAGAATGTTCATCAGCGTGGATTTGCCTGCGCCGTTCTCGCCGAGAATGGCGCGGATCTCGCCTCTGTTCATGCTGAAGCTGACGTCGTCATTGGCAACATGGCGGGCGAAGGATTTGGTAATGTGTCGCATTTCCAGCAACACTTGCGGTTCCTGTGCTTCACTCATCTACCACCTATGACCTCCTTTTTAAATATTTTTGGGGGTTAAGCGAGAACGGAGGGATTTTCCAGAATCTCGGTAAAAATTGCCAGGAAATCTGCGGCGTCCTTCCCGTCGAGCACCTGATGATCGAAGGTGAGGCTGAAGGTTGCCACCTTGGCGACGACAATCTTGCCGTCCTTTACCCAGGGCTTGTCAATGATGCGGCCGACGCCGAGGATAACGGTCTCGGGCTTGTTGAGAATGGGCGTAAAGCCGTCGATTCCCTGTGCGCCGAGGCTGGTGATGGTCGAAACACATGCGCCGGTGTCCTGCGGCGCAAGGCTGCCATTGCGCGCGGCGGCGACAACGCGCTTGCGCTCGGCGGCAATCTGCGCAAGGCTGAGCTTGTCGACCTTGCGGATAGCCGGGACGATCAGACCGTCATCCAGCGCAACGGCCAGACCGAGGTCAATGGACTCTGCACGGATCAGACGCTCGCCGATCAGCTGGTCACGCACTCTCGGATAACGCTCTACGGCAACGGCGAAAGCCTTCATCAGAAGATCGTTATAGGAGATGCCCTCCTGCGTAGCCTTGAACTCGGCCAGTGCGTCGAGGCAGACCTCGCGGAAATGGGTGAGCTGAGCGGTGGTCTGGAGACTGGCGCGCATATTGTCTGCAATGATGCGGCGCAGGCGCGGCAGCGCGGTGCCGGGTTCTTCGGATGCCTTGGGAGCCTCGGCGGCCTTGGGGGCTTCCGCAGGCTCGTCGTCCGACTCGGCCTCTTCGGCGGTGTCGGCAATGTAGGTGAGGATGCTGCCGACCTCTGCGGCGTCGCCCTCCTCGAATTTCAGCGCACAGACAAAGCCGTCGGCGGGCGCTTCGATGTCAACTGCGGTCTTTTCGGTTTCAATGGCTGCGAGGGGATCGCCCTGCGCAACCTCCTGACCGGGAGAAACATACCATTCGGTGATTTCTGCTTCGGTCATGGTCATGCCGAACTTCGGCATATATACGGGTTGCTTTGCCATAGTGTTTTGCCTCCTGTTATTTCTTTACCATGTCGCGAATCTTCGCGACGATCGTTTCCTTGCAGGGAACGGCGAGCTTCTGGAGCACGGGCGTAAAGGGGATGGGGATCTCCTCGCCGGACAGACGCGAAGCCGGAGCCTTGAGATAGGGGAAGGCTTCCTCGGCGACGGTGGCGACCCACTCGGCGCCTGCGCCGCAGGTCTTGTAACTTTCGTCAACAGCCAGGAAGCGGCCGGTCTTTTTGACGCTTTCGAGCACCATTTCCTTGTCCCACGGCTTGAGGGTGCGCAGGTCGACGACCTCGGCGCTGATCCCTTCCTTTTCCAGCTCGGCAGCCGCCTTGAGGCAGGCGTTGACCATGATGCCGACGGCACAGAGAGTAATGTCCGTGCCGGACTTCTTGATGTCGCCCTTTCCGAGCGGGATGAGGTACTCCCCATCGGGGACCTCGCCCTTCATACCGCCGATGGAGGTATGGTTGAAAAATACAACGGGGTTGTCGTCACGGATGGCGGACTTCAGCAGACCCTTGGCATCCGCCGGGTTGCTCGGCATAACGACCTTTACAAGCGGGATGTTCATAAACAGCGGATGAACGGAGTTGCTGTGATGCGGGCCGACGCAGGGGCCGGTGCCGTTCTGCACGAGGTAGACCAGCGGGACCTTCGTCTGACCGCCGAACATATAACGCATGGCGTTGGCTTGGCTGGAGACCTGATCGTAGGCGAGCATCAGGAACTGGCCGAACATCAGATCGACAATGGGACGCGAACCTGTCACGGCTGCGCCGACGGCCGCGCCGGCAACGCCCAGCTCGGAGATCGGCGTGTCGATCACGCGCTGTTCGCCGAACTTGGCGCACAGGCCGCGCGTTGCGGCAAAGCAGCCGATGCGCACGTCCTCGCCCATCAGGAATACGGAATCGTCGCGCTCCATTTCCTCAAACAGAGCTTCTTGAATGGCGCGAATATAGTATTTTTTCATCGGTGTCACCTCACTTTATAACGTCAGACCCAGGTGTCCGTAAATAGATCGGCCGCCGTGGGATAGGGGCTTTCCTTGGCAAATTCGACTGCCTTTTCGATGCGCTGGACCGTTTCGGCATCGATGGCATCGAGCTGTGCGGCGCTGACGCCGTAGTGTTCGATCAGGTCATTGCGCAGATTGACGATGCAGTCGGTCTCGCGCGCGATCTTTTCCTCCTCGGGCAGACGATAGCTCTGGTGATCCAGGAAAGCGACCTCGCCTTCGGAGTGACCGCTCTTGCGGTGAGTCTTGGCTTCGATCAGGACGGGGCCTTCGCCCTTGCGCAGGCGCTGCACCCATTCGTTCGTCACGCTGTAGACCTCGGAGGCGTCCATGCCGTTGACGATGACACCGGGAATGCCGTAGCCCTTGGCGCGCTCTGCGATGTCCTCAACGAGCATGGCGTTCTTTTGGGGTGTGAACTCGCCGTAGCCGTTGTTTTCTACGAGGAAAATCACGGGGAGCTTCTGAACGGCCGCGAAGTTGATGGATTCGTGGAAGCTGCCTTCGTTGGAGGCACCGTCGCCGAAGAAGGTAACGGCAACCTGATCGGTGCCGCGCAGCTTGCTCGAAAGAGCCGCGCCGACCGCAATGGGGATACCGCCGCCGACGATACCGCACGCGCCGAGCATTCCCTTGGAGAAGTCCGCGACGTGCATCGAACCGCCCTTGCCCTTGCAATAACCGGTCACCTTGCCATACAGCTCCGCCATGATGCGGTCCACATCGCCGCCCTTGGCGATCAGATGTCCGTGGCCGCGGTGAGTGCTGACGATATAGTCGTCATCACGCAGCGCCGCGCAGACGCCTGCGCCTACGGCCTCCTCGCCCACATAGAGATGCAGGAAACCGTTGAGCTGACCTTGGGCAAAGATTGCGCCGGCCTTCTCCTCGAATTTCCGGATGGTCATCATACGGGTGTAAATGTCAAGCAAGATATCTTTGTCTACCTGATACTTCATAATCAGTCCTCCGTGAATAGATTTCGTATAGTAACAACGTTTGTTGCTCTTACCGTGATTAATATGTTGCCTGTGCGAGTCGAATCGCCGCGCAATGACGGAAAGCGGTTCGGTTATGAACCGGATATGTTACGATTTGTGCGCTATGACGGCAGATGTCAGATGATAGATGTCAGACAACTTAAAATGTCCAAATACCGTTAATTCCGGAAAGCACAGGGAGAAGCGCAGAAAAACGGGGAAATCAGAAAATATAAACAAGGCGGGTAAAACGGGAGATCCGTAAACGAAAGGGGAAAAAGAAGACGCCAATGAAAGAAGATCCATGAGAAAAGGGAAGCAGCGGACGAAGGATCGATACGAGTGAAAAGACGGAAAGCGAACAGGAGACGATGCGAGAGCTGCGGCGAGCTCCGCGGAAAAGGGGAGAAGCCTGTAAGAGAGGATGAAGTCCCTGAATGGCGTGAGCCCTGCGGAGTCGGCCGATCCTCAAGCTCCGGTTGTTCCGTTCCGGGATGGGTGGGTCATTCCATTTGACGTATGCGCATTCAGGCCGTCTGGCGGCGTTTACCAGCCGACGCCGATGATTCGCCAGAAATCGCTTGACGACCATCCTGCTGTTTCCGAAAGAGCACGTTATGTATCCTTTTACCGAGATGCATTTCCTGCCATTTGACGGCTGTCAGAGGACGGATGTCAGACAACCTTGGTTACAACCCATGCGGTTCCTCTCTCTTGATCCTGTGTGTGCACACATCTCGATGCAGATCGCTTCTGCCTTGCGCCTTGCTTCACGCAGCTCGCGAGTGGGTTTACATTTGCCTTTGCGTGCCGTTGCCATTGGTATCGCCCGAATGTGCCTTCTTCGGATAAGTGTTTGCAGTGAAGCTCGTTTCAACACGCTCATGCACGGCTTTTCTTTGCAACGCCGCGGCTTCTGTCTTCCGCATCCTGCTTGTCTCCGATAAGAATACGCATAGCGTTTTTTGCCGGAGTGACGTGCCGACGCTGTTGATACGGAGGAGGGCGGAGGCCATTCACTTCATGAAGCCTACTTACTTCGTTGCGTTGCATACACAAAATCGAAGGATGCCCTAAATCGGACTGCTGTCCGCTGTCTGACAACAGTCTACCACAACCTGGGACCCTTGTCAAGCACGAATCACAGTCTGCTGATTACTAACGCTGCACACCCTTTGCGAATTCGACGAAAAGCCCAAAAATCCGGCCAGGCACATCGCAGTTACATTCCTTTTGCCTTGACTTTTGCACAAACACATGGTACAGTCGAAGCAAAAGGAGGTAGACCAGATGACAGAAATTTCTATTCGGCAAGTCCAGCTTGCCACCTCACCAAACCCCTTTGCGCTGCTGATGACCGATGCCGGCGGCCGTGCCAATGCCATGGCCGTTTCCTGGTGGAGCTACGCAAGCAATCGACCGCCGATGCTTACCGCCGCGCTGAGCAACAAGGGATTTTCCGGAGGGCTGATCCGACAAACCGGCCGCTTTTCGCTCTGCCTTGTAGACGACTCTCTGCACGATGCTGCATTTAAGTGCGGCCTTTCATCCGGCAGGGAGCATGACAAGATCGCCGAGCTTGGACTGCAGGTTTCGTGGATCGACGGTGTCCCTGTGGCGGAGGCGGCGGCCATGGTTCTGCTTTGCAGGCTGGCCTCTACGGCCGAGGCGGGAGATCATACGGTCTATGTGGCCGAGGTCGAACGTATTTTGGAAGCGGAGAGCCACGGCGCTTTGCTCCATTGTGCCAATGGGTACGCGGAGCTGAAGTAGTTTCGTACATATTTTGATAAGGGCGCAGGCAAATGCCCAATGTCACTAAGTTAAGAAAGGCTGGGTCTCGCAGAAATGCGGGGCCCAGTTTTTATAACTATTTTCAAAAAAAA
>CAKUDE010000008.1 GCA_934645175.1 uncultured Oscillospiraceae bacterium | reverse complement strand
TGCATCCCTTGCGGAATGCACTCATTCGTTAGGGCGTTACATTTGATAACAATATTTCTAACTTAGTGACATTGGGCAAATGCCTGTGCCCTTCGGACTGTCATAAGGCTCGCGCCGTCATTGCAAGCCCCTGTGTCGATTCGCTCCTTGGAACGACACGGGGGCTTTTTGACACGACAGGGGCGCAGGCATTCGCCTGCGCCCCTGTGCAACTGGGAAGAAGAATCACTTTGGCTGCCCCCGTCCCGCCTGAAAATGAGAAAAAAGGACGGGACGGGAGCGGTGGAAGGAAGCAAATGTTGCTCTGTCCGAATTCGGACAGAGAGGGGAGGGCTCCGACGCTCCTCCGTAGGGCGGAGCGCCGGAGCTGCTTGTATCGGAAGAGTCAGGAAGCAATGTTATCAGCAGGCCATCTCATTGAGATAGACACCGACGGAGCTGCCGAAGCTGACCTCACGGCCGCAGGCGGCCAAAGCGCGCTCAATGACACCCAGAACGGCAACCTCGTCATTGATGTCGATGTTGCCCATATGACCGAGGCGGAACATTCTGCCGGCATACTGTGCCAAACCGCCGGCGACGATGATGCCTTCCTCGTAAAGAGAGCCGCGGAACTTGGCGTCGTCGAGCCCCTCGGGGTAGACAAGGTTCGACAGAGTGCTTGCGCGATGTTCCGGATCCGCCAGGACGGTAAAGCCCAGGGACTCCAGAGCCTTCTGCATGGCGCGCGCATTCTTGACGTGACGCTCCGCACGGGCGCGGTAGCCCTCGGCGTTGATGATACGCAGAGCCTCGTTCATGGCCCAGACGAGATTGACGGCGGGGGTGGCAAAGTACTTCGCCGGATTCTCCATGATGGGAGCCCACTTCTCGAAGTCAACATAGTACTCCGGGATCATGCCCAGAGCCTTGCGGCGGGCAAGCGCCTTCTTACTGGCCCAGAGAATAAACATGCCGGGGCAGACGCCGAAGGCCTTCTGTGAGCCGGTGAATAGGATGTCGATGTTCATTGCGTCGACGTCGGCAAACTCACCGCCGGTAGCGGCAACGCCGTCAACGATATAAATGGTCTCGGGGAATTCCTTGAGCATTTCGCCGATTTCGGCAATGGGAGCCAGAACGCCGGTCGCCGTATCAACATGGGAAACAGTGATGGCGGCATAGTGCTTCTCGCGCAGCTTCGCGGCGATCCGGTCAACGGGGACGATCTTGCCCCACTCGGAGCGCAGAACGTCGACATTCAGACCCTTGCGCTCGGCAATCTCAATGAAGCGGTCGCCAAAGTAGCCGTGGGAAACGATGAGGATATTGTCGCCGCGCTTGGTAACGTTGGAGATGGCCATTTCCATAGCCAGCGTGCCGGTACCCGCGAGCGGGAAGGTCATACCGGAGCAGTCGAGCAGTACGCCCAGACCGTCGATGAGCTCCTTATAGTCCTTGACGAAGCGGGGGTCGCCGAACGCCTGCGTTTCGCGGCCCATTTCATCCTGGATCGACTTGACCACCGGAGTCGGTCCGGGGATCATAACCATTTTCTTTTCAACCATGGTGGATTACCTCCTGAAAAATTGATCTGTGAGATTATTTACTGATGGTGAAACAACTTTACTGATATTACCTTAAGATAAGAACCGCAGCAAGTCAAGACCTGTGACGAGCGTTTTTTTGAAAAAAACAGAAAAACTTGACAAAAGAGTCAAGGTGATTTAATATAGGTAAAAAACGAGGGAGAGAAAACCAATGCCATCCGATCAGACGACAACAAAAACGATTGCCTCCGTGGAGAAGGCAATGCGCGTGCTTGACATTGTTGCGCGCAGCGAAAACGGCATGACCGTGACGGAGCTTAGCCGTGAGCTTGACAGCGGTGTGAGCGCCGCGTTCCATTTGCTCAATACGCTGCGTCGATGCGATATGCTTCAGCAGGACCCGCAGAGCAAGCGATACAGCATCGGACTGGGTGTGTTCCGCCTGTATGCGCTTGCACAGCGGCAGAATACGCTGGCCGGGATCGCGCAGCCCTTCCTGGATGCGCTGAGCCAGAACTGCGACGAAACGAGCAACCTGATTATCCTTCAGGATAAGGAGGCGGTTTACGTTGCGCAGAGCGAGAGTAATCATCTTGTCAAGATGTTTACGCAGATCGGCGCACGCGTCCCCTATTATTGTACGGGCGGCGGAAAGGTCATCCTTGCCTTCCAACCGGAGCAGGTGCGCGATGCCTACGCCAGAGAGACGCACTATATTCCCTTCACGCAGCATACGATCTCCGACCGCGCAGGGCTCCTGCGCGAGCTGGATGCCATCCGTGAGCGCGGCTACGGCTTTGACCGTGAGGAGCGCGAGCCGGGCGTCCTGTGCATTGCCGCGCCGGTATTCAATGCCGCCGGGATCTCGGTGGCGGCAATGAGCATCTCCGCTCCGACGTTCCGGCTGGAAAAGCGCGGTGTGGAGCGGCTGACGGCGCTGGTATGTCAGGGAGCGGCGCGGTTTTCCAAACGGCTTGGCTTTGAGGACCCGTATCCGGCGCTTGAGAAAATGAAGAGATGAGCGGGAGGTATGACAATGCGGGAAATTCAGATCGGGCGGGTCTACCGTCATTTCAAGGGCGACCGATATCTGGTCGAAGCAATCGCGAGCGACTCCGAAACGGGAGAGCCCTGTGTTGTTTATCGAAAGCTTTACGGCGACGGCGGCCTGTGGGTACGCCCCGCGGCGATGTTTCTTGAGCGCGTCGACCGTGAAAAGTATCCGGATGCGCGGCAGGAGTACCGTTTTGAATTGCAGGAGATTCCGAGCGTCGCGGGACATGAATGATTAAAAAGGCCGTATTCCCAACCGTACGTTTGTCCGAGGACGGAATACGGCCTTTTTGCTTTGCATCTGTGCCCGGATGGTCAGAGAAACAGCAGGACAGCGCATACGGCAGTGATCATGCCGCCGATCACGCTGACAATGCTGTAAATCTTCTTCGAATCCGGGTCGTGCTTTTCCTTAGCCAGATAGTAGATACCTGCACTGAGAACGAGAACGCCGATGATGAGACCGATGATTTTGATTGCCATTATTTTTCCTCCATTTCAATAAGAATGCCGAATTTACAATTACAAGTACAGAGCCTGCATTATGTACCAGCGCGCCGACGACGGGATTCAGTGTCCCGATGATTGCCAAAGCAATCGCAATGAAATTCAGCGTCATGGAGAATGTCATGTTCAGTTTGATGGTGGTCATCATCCGCTTGGACAGCGCCACAAGATGCGGAAGCTCCTTGACTTCGTCGTCCACCAATGCAATATCCGCCGCGTCCACGGCAATGTCGCTGCCCACACCGCCCATGGCAATGCCCACATCCGCTTTTTTCAGGGCCGGAGCATCGTTCACACCGTCGCCGATCATGCAGACGGGCATATTTTTGCCCTGATATTCGCCGATGTATTTCAGCTTATCCTCCGGTAGGCAGTTCGCCCGAACCTCGCCGATATGCAGCTTTTCTGCAATGGTTTTGGCGGCGGCTTCGTGGTCGCCGGTCAGAAGCACCGGCTGTACGCCCAGTTCGGAAAGTGAGGCAATTGTCGCAGCGCTTTCCTTTCGCAGGGTATCGGAAAGGGCAAGGAAGCCGACGAATTTGCCGTCAACCGCCACATAGGTCACCGTGCAGCCCTGCCGGATATAGTCCTCGGCGGACGGTACGGAACCAAGGGTAACGCCCTGCTCATGCAGCAGCTCCGGGTTGCCCGCAAGGACGGTTTTCCCATCCACAACGGCACACACGCCGCGACCGGGAATCATCTGAAAATTCTTCGCTTCGTCCAGAGTCTCTCCGGATTTTTTATAACAGCTCACGATGGCTTTCCCCAGCGGATGCTCTGAGAGCTGCTCCGCCGCCGCAACCATCCGATAGATTTCGGTTTTATGGAATGTATCCGAAACACTTTCTGCTGCAACGACCTCAGGGGTGCCGTAGGTCAGTGTTCCAGTCTTATCGAATGCAATGACCTTAGCCTTGGCAAGCCGCTCCAGCGCATCGCCCTCGCGGACGAGAAAGCCGTGTTTCGTGGCATTCCCAATGGCTGCCATAATGGCGGTCGGCGTTGCCAGCACCAATGCGCAGGGGCAGAACACGACCAGAATCGTGACCGCACGAATGATCTGTCCGGAAATAATCCATGTCAGTGCCGCAGCGGAGAGCGCAATCACCACGATCCACGTCGCCCAGCGGTCGGCAATGCCCACGATCTTCGCTTTGCCAGCATCCGCCGACTGGACGAGCCGGATCATCCGCTGAATGGAGCTGTCCTCGCCGACCTTTGTCGCCTCCATTTCAAACGCACCGAACTGATTGACCGTTCCGCTGGACACCGTATCGCCCACGGTTTTGTCCACGGGGAGGGACTCGCCGGTCATGACCGCCTGATTGATGGAGGTCTGACCGGAGAGGATCACGCCGTCCACAGGCACACTTTCGCCGGGAAGGACACGGATATGATCTCCAACCTTGACCTGCTCGGCAGGGATGATCTCCTCTTTGCCGTTTCGCAGCACCCGCGCCGTCTGCGGCGTCAGATGCACCAGCTTTTCAATCCCGGCTCTGGCTCTTGCCACGGTCAGCTCCTCCAGCAGAGCGCCGAGCTGCATAATGACTGCCACCTCACCAGCGGCGAAAGTTTCTCCGATGCAGACGGAGGCAATCAGCGCGAGGGAAACCAACACATCCGCTTTGATGTCAAAGGCTGTTACCAATCTAATCAGTGCTTCCAGAACGATGGGCAGACCGCACAGCACAATTGCAATCCACGCAATATCAAATGGGAACGGTTGAAATTTCAAAAGGCTGCAAACAACGGCAGCGCCGGAAATCGTAAGCAGGATAATGTTCTTCCTGATGCCTCCAAGCTCCAAGAGGTGTTCCAGCCGCTCCATCACTCGCTTCATAAATGAGACTCCTTCCTATACCATATGGGGTATATGTATATTATAGGTATAGGGGTATGGGATATTAAGAGGGGAAAAGGAAAAGCCAGTCCGTCCGAACTGGCTTTTCAGAAAATTACTGCATATTTGCAAAACGCTCCACGGCTTTGGTAAAGCTCTCGATGGTTTTATCCGCGTCGCCGTGCTCAATACCGTCGCGGACGCAGTGCTGAATGTGTCCCTCCAGCACCACTTTTCCGCAGCCGTTCAGGGCGGATTTTGCGGCGTTGATCTGCGCCAGAATGTCCTCGCAGGGGACATCCTCATCCACCATCCGGTCAATGGCCTGTACCTGCCCGATAATCTTTTTCAATCGACGGTGCAGATTTTCCGCATCCATACATTGTTTCATGACCAAGTCCTCCATACTGTTAGGGGCATGTGTTTATTGTACCCCGAGGAGACACATTTGTCAACCGTATGCGCTGGCGATATCGATTCGTGCAGAAAACAAAAGCAACAGCCGCTTTTGAAGGGTGCGGCTGTCGCTTTTGCTTCTTATCCCTCTTCCATGTGTGCAATCCCTTCATGAGACATCGCGCACATCTGAGGGAGCCTTGGAGCTACTGGCCGGACTTGAACCGGCGACCTGCTGATTACGAATCAGCTGCTCTACCGACTGAGCCACAGTAGCATTTCCGCTGCTCTTGCAACGGCACGAGTTATTATACCGACTCGGATTGGGCTTGTCAAGAGTTTTTTCACGCTTTTTCGGATGAAATGCAGCGGCGCAGCGTCTCAAGCGCCTTTTTTTCGATGCGTGAGACCTGTACCTGCGATACACCGAGAATCTTCGAGGTTTTGTCCTGCGTCAGACCGTGGAAAAAGCGCAGACGAATGACCGTCTGTTCCCGTTCGGAAAGAGAGGAAATCGCCTCGCGCAGGGCGATACGCTCCAGAATGTCCTCCTCCATGTTGCCGTCGGTCAGGATGTCCTCCAGTGAAAAACCGTCTTCGGTGAGCTTGCGCGAAATGGATTCGGCTGCGCCCGTTGCGCCTTCGGCAGAGGCGATCTCCTCCGGCGACAGTCCGGTCTGCGCGCTCAATTCGCCGAGCGTCGGTTCACGGCCATACTGCGCGGCGAGCTTTTGCCGAGCGGCCTTGATTGCGATTGCGCGTTCCTTCAGTCCGCGGCTGACCTTTACCGTCCCGTCGTCGCGAAGAAAGCGGCGGATTTCGCCTGCGATTTTCGGCACCGCATAGGTGGAAAACTGTGTTCCGAACTCGGCATCAAAGCCTTCGACCGCTTTCAGAAAGCCGAGGCAGCCGAGCTGGTACAGGTCGTCCGGATCGACACCGCGGCCGAAGTAGCGCCGCGCGATGGACCAGACCAGACCGGAGTTTTCCGTAATCAGGCGTTCGGCAGCCTCGCGGTCGCCGGCCTTTGCAAGGCGCAGAAGTCCCTCCAGCTCCGCACTCACGCTTTGCCCCCGCGCGCAACAAGCCTGCGGCGCATATGTACGGTTGTCCCTTTACCGGGCACAGAACGGATACGCAGACTGGTCATAAAGCTTTCCATGATTGTGATGCCCATGCCGGAGCGTTCCTCGCCGCCGGTGGTGAACATCGGCGTGCGCGCCTGTTCTACGTCGGCAATGCCGCAGCCGCGATCCTTCACCGTGATGTCAAGCACATTTCCCGGCAGGATTTTTGCTTTCAGAACGATTGTCCCGATCGAATCCGGGTAGGCATGGACGATGCAGTTTGTTACCGCCTCGGACACGGCGGTTTTAATGTCGCCAAGCTCGTCCAGCGTGGGGTCAAGCTGTGCGGCGAAGCATGCCACGGCGGAGCGCGCAAAGGCCTCGTTGGACGATCTGCTCGGGAATTCGAGCGTCATGTAGTTTTCGTTTTTCATTTGATGCACTCCTCTCTGATCTCTGCAATCCGTTCGATTCCGGCGGCCTGCAGTACCTTGGCCGGCTGCGGGGGCAGGTTCTGAAGCTGCAGCTTTCCACCGAGCGCCTTCATGCGCCGCAGCGTTGATATGACGACGGCGATGCCGCTGGAATCCATGAACGTCACGTCGCGAAAATCAAGGACGCAGAACAGCGGCAGATACAGGTCGAGTTTTTCCGCCAGCTCCTGCATAATTTCGCGGGCGCAGTGATGGTCAATCTCTCCGCGCAGCGCGACGGTCAGCCGGCGATCCTGGACATAGCTTGTAAATCTCATAGGCTCCTCCACCCCAAAAAAATCAAGCGCACACACCGTATCACGGTATGTGCGCTTATTATACGATAAATTTTACGCGGCTCGTGTCGAAATCGGCACACGAACACAATTATTCCGCAAACCAGCCCGCTTCCGGGCGATGGATTTCGGAAAGACTGCTGCGGATAAAGTGCGGCGGCAGACCTTCGACAAGAAACTCCACGGAGTCGATACCGGGGAGCGCACAGAGCGTGGCAACGACGGAGCGCAGCATGGTCTGCTGTGATTCCGCCCGCGCGTTGTGCGAAAGAAAGTCTGCGGTCAGATCGATCAGGCAAACGCCCTCCGTCAGCCGGACGGAGAGGATGCGTGTTTCTTCCGGAATGTAGTTTTTCAGGCCGTCGCCGGGACGGTATGCAATTAGCGCCTGCAATACGGTCTCCGGAAGCGCTTCACCCCCGACCTCCGCCGCGCAGGGGACGGCGACGAGTTTTCCTCCCGCCGCCTCGGCGGGGTAATATAGATCGACATCGGTGCGGGGCGCGTCTGAAGCGGGGGTCTGCAAAGACGCATCAAAGGCCAGCGCACCGTTCAGCCGCATCAGACCCAGTGACGAGAGCGCTTCGCCGGAGACCTGAATCGAGACGGTACTGATACCGGGAAGCAGCGTCAGGGTGTTGACGATGCTGTAGACGGCGAGCCGCTGCTCGTTGTAACCGGCATAATCGCCCGTACGGAAGGCGGATGAAAGATTGACCGTACACAGTCCGCCCTGCACCTGAATGCCGAGCAGAAATGTCCCGGCGGGGATACAGCTTGCTTCACCGTGCTCGGCGGCGGAGAGAAGCTGTTGCAGGGCATATTCCGGCAGCGCCGAAGCGTCCATGGCCTCAACCGTCTGCCGGACGGCAACAAGGTAACGGCGGCTGCGATCCGGGTAATACAGCACGAGCTCCTCCTGCTGGGGAAGCATTCCGGTGTCCGTCAGCAGCAGATCGCGGTCGGTGAGCGTCATACCCTCGTCATCACCCGGGGAGACGATATGTACGCGCAGCACGTCGTTGCGCTGTAAAAGCGTCTTTGTCAGACAGGCATAGGCGATCGAACGGTCGTATGCATCGGCCGTATCGGAACTGCCGGAGAACAGCACGACGGCCGTTCCGCCTTCGATCTCGGCAGAGGCGAGCGTCCAGCCCTGCGGGAAGGGCGACCGGGCGCCCGTCTGCGGAATACAGGCCAGATAGCGGGTGATAAGCGCCTCCGGTGACAGGGCGTTCGGATCGACCGAGCTGGGCTGTGCGACCAGAACGGCGGTGCTGTCCGTGCTGCGCAGCCAGAAAACGAAGCCGTCCTCCCGTTCGGGGACGGCGGCGCAGGCGCTCAGCAGAATGCACAGTGCCAGAAAAACGGGAAAACAACGTTTCATTGCTCCACCTCCTGCGGGTCAAACAGCGGGAAGCGTACGGTAAATACCGTGCCGCCCTGCGGCGCGTCGTCCACGGCGATGGTGCCGTCGTTGCGCCGGACCATGTCGTAGACGATCGACAGGCCGAGTCCTGCGCCGCCGGCCGCGCGGGAGCGCGCTTTGTCTACGCGGTAGAAGCGCTCAAAAATGTGTTCGCGCGCCTCGGAGGGGATTCCCGGACCGTTATCCTCCACGCTCAGCTCCACGTCCTTGTTCAGACGGCTCAGCCGCACGCGCGCCTCACCGCCCTCGCGATTATACTTGATGGCGTTTTCCGCCAGATTGAATACGATTTGCGAAAGATCGTCTTCCATCATTAAAATAAGACAGCCGGGATCGGCCTGTACGGACAAGCGAACGCTGCGCAGCGCTGCCTGCGGTTGAAGCATCCGGACGACCTTGCATACGGTCGGCGCGGCATCCAGAATGGAGCGCTCGTCGACCACACCGCTGTCGAGACGGGTCAGGGTCAGCAGCTTCTGCGACAGTCTGCCCAACCGGTCGGCCTCGCGGCCGATATCGGCGATAAATTCGTGTTCCGTAGCGGTGTCCATTTCGTTTTGCAGGATGGAGTCCGACAACAGCTTGATGGAGGCCAGCGGCGTTTTCAGCTCGTGCGATGCATCGGAAACAAACTGTCTGCGCCTCTGCTCCGACTCGTTCAACCGGTCGGCAAGATGATTGAATTCCCGGCTTAGCTGATCGACCTCACTGTGCCCGCGCAGCTCTATGCGTGAGGAATAGTCTCCGGAAAGCATTTGCCGCACGGAGTAGACGATTTTCCGCAGCTTGCGGGAAAAGGTTGAGGAGAAAATGAGCGAGATCAGGACAACGGCCAGCTCCAGAATGACGGAAATGGTAAGGATATTCCGCTGCAGAGAAAAGATGAGCGCACCCTGAACGGAGTCATATTCCATCAGGTAAACGGCGCCGAGCACTTCGCCGCCACGCACGAGGGGGACGGCGGTGCGGCACTCAAAGGCGCCGGAATCATAGCGCCCGTAGAACACGTCGTTCCCGGCGAGTGCGTCGGCAAGCTCGGGGAACAATACGAGGCGGCCGACGGCGCTGCCGGTACGAAGCGAATCATAAACGGCGCGGCCGGAGGCATCCGTCACGATCGTGCGGGTAGTCAGCAGCTCCTCCAGTGACTCCACCGCCTGCGCGGTTCGTTCGGCCGAAAGCGTATCGAGCTGTAAGAGCGCAGCAGTCAGAAGCTGCGCCTTGTCCGCCTGCGATTTTTCCTGCGAGCGGAACACCATGTCCTGCATACTCGCCGAGGCGTAGAAGTTCAGGATCAGCAGCGCTGCCGCAGTGATAAGAATATAGGCCAGCGCAAAGCGGAGCTGTGAGCTGTTTCGCAGCAGCGGCCCTCTGAATTTATGCTTTGAAATAGTATCCCACTCCCCACTTTGTCAGAATATACTGCGGCTCGGCTGGGATCTGCTCGAGCTTTTCGCGGATGCGGCGGATGTGAACGTCTACCGTCCGGATGTCGCTGCGGTATTCGTCGTAGCCCCAGAGCAGATCAAGCAGATTTTCGCGCGAATAGACGCGATTCGGATGGCTCATCAGCAGCTCTACCAGATCAAACTCGCGGGCGGTCAGCTCTACGGCACGGCCGTCGCGGTAGACGTTTCGTTCACTGCGGTCAAGCGTAAACGGACCGATGGTGAGGCGATCCTTTTTTGCTTCGCTGCCGCCGGTGCGGCGCAGCAGCGCGCGAATGCGAGCCTTAAGCTCAAGAATGTTAAACGGTTTGGTCAGATAGTCGTCCGCACCGTGGTCAAAGCCGATGAGCTTGTCCATATCCTCCGTGCGGGCGGTGAGCATGATGACCGGCACATCCGAGAATTCACGGATGCGGCGGCAGGCTTCCAGTCCGTCCATCTCCGGCATCATTACGTCGAGCACGATCAGCCGCACCTGCGGGTTGCGCGCCAGCTCTACGGCCTGCAGACCGTTTGTACCGGTGACGACCTCATAGCCGTCGTTTTGAAGATTGAAGCGGATTCCTTTGACGAGCAGCTCCTCATCGTCTACAACCAGAATTTTCATGGAAAGCCTCCGATCTCCCCGGCGAATGATTGACAGCGCATTGTTTTCGGAATATAATAACAGACGGCGTATCCGGGGGATTTTCTCCTCAATTATAGCACAAGTGTTCCGTGTGCGGCAATCGTTTCGCCGTGATTTTGGAGGTATTATGAAAAAAAATCGTGTACTGAGCCTGCTGTTGCTGCTCTGCATCCTGCTGTGCTGCCTGACGCCGGCACTGGCGGAGCAGACGGCGGATCCTTATGATCCGAATTTTCCTGCGCCGAAGGCGCTGACCGACGCGCAGTTCCCGGCGGATCTTTCCGTGGACGGCAAAGCCGCCGCGCTCATTGAGCTGAATACCGGCACGCTCCTGTTTGCGCAAAATATCGACCAGGTGCTTTATCCGGCGAGCCTGACCAAAATCATGACTTGTATGTTAGCAATACGCTACGGCAATATGGATGATGTGCTGACGGTTTCGGAGGAGGCGCTGGCGGATCAGAAACGCTTTGACCTTGGCTGTACGTTGATTGCCGGCGAACAGCTTACGCTGCGCGAACTGTTATATTGCACGATGGTCGCCTCCGTCAATGAGGCGTGCAACGTGATTGCCGAGCACCTCGGCGGCAGCGTCGAAGCGTTTGTGGAGATGATGAACAAGCAGGCGGCGGAGCTTGGCATGCAGGATACGAACTACTGCAACCCGCACGGACTGCACGACAGCCGCCATGTTACCACCGTGCGTGATCTTTCTACACTGGCGCGTTGGGCATGGCAGAATGAGCAGTTCCGCGAATTCTGCACTACGACCTACCATACCGTTCCGGCGACGAACCTGTCCGGTGAACGTAACCTCAAAACGACGAATTACCTTACCAGCACCCGCGTGACCGACCGCTATTACTATGACAAAGCGGAGGGGCTGAAAACAGGCTTCACAACACCCGCGGGCGGTTGCCTGATCTCCACGGCGACGCAGGGAAATGTCAGCTTTATGAGTATTTTCTGCGGTGGCAAAACCGTAGCCAATGAGGACGGGAGCTATACCGATATGCGCTTTGTCGAGTCGAAACGGATGCTGCAATACGGCGTGGAGCATTACTCCCGCGTGCAGGTGCTTTCCAGGCTTGTGATGAGCGGACAGATGGACGTGCTCTACGCCGACGGCCGCAGCAGTGTCGTCGTACATCCCGCTGCAGACGTCAGCGTCCTGCTGCCGGACAGTGTGGACCTGACGAAAATCGAGCTGCGCGTGCAGTATGATACCGAGCGTGCCGAGGCGCCGCTGGCCGAAGGAGAGCGGGTCGGCACGGTCAGCGCGGTGTGCGGCGACCTTGTTCTGGCGACGGTCGATCTCGTAACGCTTACGGCGGTGCGCCGCGACCCCAACGCGGGGGATAAGCCGACGCCGTCACAGTCCGAGGTTCCCTCCGATTCCACCGAGCCGACGAATGCGCCTTCCGTACCGACCGAGCCGACGCCGAGCGGCGACACAGAGGGCGGTCGGATGCGCTATGTTGTTCCGATGGTCCTTTTGGCGCTCCTGATTCCCGTGCTGGTGATCGTGGCCATGCGTCAGTGGAATAAGCTCAGGTACGGCGGCAAAAAGAGCGGAGGCAAGCGCAGATGAGCGAAGCCATGAACGCGCTGCGCGCCCGTTGCGAAGGCTGTATGCGCTGCGAGCTGGGCAAAACCCGTACAAAGCTCGTGTTCGGTGTCGGGCAGGTGCCGTCGCCCATCGTTTTTGTCGGCGAAGGGCCGGGGGCGCAGGAGGATTTACAGGGCGAACCGTTTGTCGGTGCGGCGGGCAAGCTGCTCGATGAGATGCTGCACATTATTGATATTGACAGAACCAATTGTTACATTGCGAATATTGTAAAATGCCGCCCTCCGCAAAACCGCGATCCGCTGGAGACGGAGCAGGATGCCTGTATCGGCTATTTGTTCGAGCAGCTCCGAATCCTTCAGCCGAAGCTGATCGTCTGCCTCGGACGTATTGCGGCGATGCGTCTGATCCGACCGGATTTTCGTATTACGCGCGAACACGGGCAATGGTTTGAACGCGACGGCGTGTTTTATATGGCGATGTACCATCCGGCGGCGCTGCTGCGCGATGCGGCAAAACGCCCGGAGGCGTTTGCTGATTTGATGTCGCTGCGCGATAAGGCACGTTTTCTACGGTGCTACTGATGCATAAAACGCAGTCCTCCGGTATCGGAGGGCTGCGTTTTGCCGTTACATACCGCGTCTGCCGCGTGCGGCCGAGCCGTCGGTCGGCTCGGAGACATTCGTTGTGCCGGGCTGCTCCGTTTCATTGCCTGTGTCCGTTGTGTCCGGCTCCGTAGTAGACGGCACGGTGGTCGGCGGGACCGTAGTGGGCGGCACGGTGGTAGGCGGTACGGTGGTCATCGGTATCGTTGTCATGGGGACGGTGGTCATGGTACTGTCGTCCGTGCAGCCGGTAAAGAGCGCGGCGATGAGCAGTACCGCCAGCGTCAGGGTCGCAAATCGTTTCATGGTGATCCTCCAATCATACTTGCTTTGTTGCCTGCATAGTATTTGCCGTGCGGAAAAATGTATGCGCGTCGGTGTGATTTTTTTAAAAATGTGAAAAATACGTTGCAATCCGTCGAAAAATGATATATAATTACATTTACAAACAATTCGGCGTGCTCTTGGAACGGCGTGCCGAAGCAAAGGGGATTCAATCAATATGAAAAAACTGACCGTCAAAAAGGACGTGCAGTGCATGGCCTGCCTGGAGTGCGTCCGTGCCTGCTCCACCGCGTTTTACAAGGAATTCGACCCGGCCAAATCCTGCGTTCAGATCGTTGAGCGCAGCGGCAAGGTGCGTCCCATGACCTGCGTGCAGTGCGGCAAATGCGCCGCGGCCTGTGAGCATGGCGCTATCACGCAGAACCCCAAGACCGGCGTCTACATGATCAACAGGAAGCTCTGTGTCGGCTGCGGCAAGTGTAAGGAAGCCTGCCCCTTCGGCGTTATTGTCTTTGAGCCGGGGATGACCAATGCCTCGAAGTGTATCGCCTGCGGCATTTGCGTCAAGTCCTGTCCGATGGAGGTTCTTGAGATCACCGAATAACGCGCGTATTTTGCCGGAGAGGTGTTCCTTCTCCGGCTTTTTATACGGAATGAATGAATATATTTGGAGGTAACCTATGGCTGAAATGAAGAAGATTCCCGAGCGCTCCGAGATCCGCGAGCAGGATAAGTGGGCGGTCGCCGATCTTTATGCAACGGACGAGCTGTGGCAGCAGGACCTGGAGAAGGTCAAGGCGATGGCACCGAAGTTTGCCGCCTTTGCGGGAAAGCTCGGCCAATCCGCCGAAGCGCTTCTGGCTTTTTTGCGCCTGGAGGAGGAGCTTGAGCTTCTGTCCGATGCCATTGGCAACTATGCCATGCGCCGCGCCGATGAAGACACCCGCGACGCGAAGTATCAGGCGATGTCCGGCAGTATGATGAGTGTGTTTGTTGAGCTGAACGCCGCATCCAGCTTCGCTACGCCGGAGCTGATGGCCATTTCGGAGGAGACGCTGGAGAAATTCTATGCGGAGTGCCCTGAGCTGGAGCGCTATCGCCGTTATCTGACCGACGCGCGCCGCCTGCGTGAGCATGTTCTCAGTCCTGCGGAAGAGAAGCTGCTGGCTGCCGCCGGTGAGCTGGGCCAGACCCCGCGCAATATCTACGGCATGTTCAATAATGCGGACATCACCTTTGAAGATGCCGTGGATGCCGAGGGCAACAAATATCCGCTTTCCGCCGGAACCTACATCGGCTATATGGAGAGCGAGGATCGCGCCCTGCGCAAGAGCGCGTTTGAAAATCTCTACCACGGCTACGGGAAATTCAGAAACACCATCGCCGCGACGCTGGCGGGTCACGTCAAGCAGCTCAAGTTCTTTGCGCAGGCACGCAAGTACAATTCCGCGCTGGAGGCTTCGCTCTCGCGTACGAACGTTCCGGTCGAGGTCTATACGAACCTGATCGATGCCGTTCACAAGAACGCCGACAAGCTGCATCGCTATGTTGATCTGCGCAAGAAGCTGCTGGGACTCGATGAGCTGCATATGTATGATCTTTACACACCGCTGGTCGCCGGTCTGGACAAGAAGGCGGACATCGAGGACGCAAAGAAGCTCGTTTATGATGCGCTCGCACCGCTCGGCGAGGACTATCGCAAGGTCCTGAAGCAAGGCTTTGAGAACCGCTGGATCGATGTCTACCAGAATGTCGGCAAGCGCTCCGGCGCCTATTCTGCCGGCGCGAAGGTGCATCCCTTCGTCCTGCTCAACTATTCCGGTACGCTGGACAGCCAATTCACCCTTGCCCATGAGATGGGCCATGCGATGCACTCCTATCTGTCGAACCATACGCAGAACCCGCTGGATTCTGATTATGTGATCTTTGTTGCGGAGGTTGCTTCGACCTGCAACGAGGCGCTGCTGATGGAGTATCTGCTTGCCCGCACCACGGACAAAAAGGAACGCGCCTACCTGATCAACCACTTCCTTGAGCAGTTCCGTTCGACGCTTTACCGCCAGACCATGTTCGCAGAGTTCGAAATGATTATCGGCAAGCTGGCACAGGACGGCGTGACGCTGACACCGGAGGTGCTGAATTCCGAGTACCGTAAGCTGAACCGCCTGTATTTCGGCGAGAACGTTGTGCTTGACGACGAGATCGATCTGGAATGGATGCGTATCCCGCATTTCTACTACAACTATTATGTGTTCCAGTATGCCACCGGCTACGCCGCGGCCATTGCGCTGTCGCGCCGCATTCTGCGCGAGGGCGAAAGCGCCGTGAAGGACTACCTCGGCTTCCTCTCCGGCGGCTGCTCCAAGAGCCCCATCGATCTGCTCAAGGGCGCCGGTGTGGATATGAGCACGACCAAACCCGTTGAGGAGGCGCTGGCGCTGTTCGGTGAGCTCATCGACGAGATGGATGAACTGATGAAGGACTGATCCCATGCCGGAGATCTATCTGCCGACGCTGCATACATTTGAAAACGACAATATCTTCACCGGAAGCTGCGGCGCGCTGCGTTTCCGGATCCGGCCGGAGGTCGTCAAGTCCGACCCGAAGGCCAAGGAGATCGATGCGGCGGCCAGCTCTATCCGCTGCGAGCTGTGGCACGGTGAGCTGTGTTATGAGCTGAGCGCCATTGAGCTGGAACGAACCTTTCCTATGTCTGAGGAGGGCAGGGAAGAAATGCGGCGCTGGCTGGAGGAAAACGTGTAAAAACTGCCGCCCCGTCGGACGACGGGGCGGCTTTGCGTGGTTTATTCATTGCTCGGAAAATACTCGCGGACAAAATCGACCTCTTTTACCTGAAACGTGCGGCCGTTCAGATAGGCCAGACTGCCGGCGTCGGTCGTGAAGCGAAATTCCAGACGGTAGGAATAGAGCGCCTGATAATTCCGGTCAAAGCGCTTGTCGAGCTTGCCGTATTTTCCGTCGCCGAGCAGCGGGTGTCCCGCATGGGCGAACTGTGCGCGGATCTGGTGCGTCCGGCCGGTGATGAGCTCGCATTCCACAAGCGACAATCCGGCGCGGCTTTGCAGCACACGGTAGCGCGTTTCGCAGCTTTTCGAGCCCCTTTGCGGCGCGTCTGTAACAAATACCCGGTTTTTTACCGCATCCTTGAACAGATAGCCCTTCAACGTACCCTCGCGGGGCTTCGGCGAGCCCTCGACAATGGCGAGATAACGTTTATCCAGCTCACGGTCACGGATTTTCTGATTCAAAATGCGCAGTGCTTCGGCGTTTTTTGCCGCGATGACGATGCCGCCGGTATTGCGGTCGATGCGGTTGCACAGTGCCGGCGTGAAGGCGCGCTCCTCACGCGGATGCCAGTCGCCTTTGGCATAGAGGTAGGCCAGAATGTGGTCAATGAGCGTTTTGCCGTATTCCGCGCCGTCGTGCGGGTGGACAGCCAACCCCGGCCGCTTATCTACGAGCAGCAGGTTCTCGTCCTCATAGACGATGTTCAGCTTCGGTGCGGAGACGGTCAGATAGGCGTTCTGCTCCGAGGGACGGTCAAAAAATTCGTCGTTGATATACAATTGAAGTATGTCGCCCTCACACAGGCGCGTGTCGCGCGCGGCGCGGGCACCGTTGCACTTGATGCGCTTAAGGCGCAGGTATTTCTGCGCCAAAGAGGCCGGGAGCAGCGGCACGGCCTTGGCCAGATAGCGGTCGAGGCGCTGCCCTGCGTCATTTTTTCCGATTATCAGCTCTTTCACGGGGCATTTCTCCCTTCCGGAATATTATTCGGCACGGAGGCGGGAAAGTCAAGAGAAATTCCGAAAAAAGATGAAAAATGATTTGACAAACGGGTATTGACGCGGTATAATAGCAGACGCACGACTATGGAACGGAGGAATTCTATGCTTTTCAGCCTCACGAAGCTCCTCCGTACACCGGATGCCGCGCTTCCGTTTCGGACGGAGCTGGACCTGAGCGATATGACCTTCGGAAGCTGCCGCCCGGTCGCGGAGCCGGTTGTCTGCCGCGGCGAGGTTCGCAACACGGCGGGCGTTCTGGTGCTCACGGCGCAGCTTTCCACACGGCTTCATGCCGTCTGCGACCGCTGTGCGTCCGAGTTTACGCGGGAAGTATCCTATCCGGTGCGTGCGGTGCTCGTCACTGCGCTGGAAAACGAGGACGAGGCCGACGAATGGGTCTTTGTGGTAGACCCCGAGGCGGCTGATCTTGACGAGATCCTAACTACCGCCTTCGTGCTCAATATGGATTCCAAGCTGCTGTGCAAGCCGGACTGCAAGGGCCTGTGCTTCCGCTGCGGCGCGGATCTGAACGACGGCCCCTGTCGGTGCCGCCCCGAACCCGATCCCCGTTTGGCTGTCTTGGGACAGCTTTTGAAGGATAAGTAATTTTCACTCTGACCAAGGAGGTGTCATTCATGGCTGTTCCGAAGTGTAAGGTTTCCAAGGCGAGACGGGATAAGAGACGCAGCTCGCATTGGAAGCTTTCCATCCCCGGCGTTGTCGCCTGCCCGAAGTGCGGCGAGCCTCGCCTGCCCCACAGAGCGTGCAAGAACTGCGGTACCTACAATGGCCGCGAGGTTCTCCCTGCTGCGGAAGCGAACTGATTCAGAACTGAATGAGGAAATGAGGAACGCGAAAGCGCTCCTCTTTTCTTTTGCCGTTCGGCGAAGCGCCGGGAGCGGCCGCCGTTTCGGGGGCTGATACGGAGCGGATGCGATTTTTGTTGCATTTTTCCTGCGGCTGTGGCATAATAGACAGAGATTTTTGAAATTCCTGCGCCTAGGCGCTTTTTGAAAGGAGGCATTTTGATGCCGAAGCCCCTGGTTGCCATTGTCGGTCGCCCGAATGTGGGTAAATCCATGCTTTTTAATAAGCTTACCGGCAAACGAATGGCCATTGTTGAGGATACTCCCGGCGTAACGCGCGACCGGATCTATGGAAGCTGCGACTGGAACGGTCGTGATTTTGACCTGGTAGACACCGGCGGCATCGAGCCGAATACCGACAGCGAAATGCTGCAGTTTATGCGCCGTCAGGCGGAGATTGCCATTGCAACGGCCGATGTCATCGTCATGGTTGCCGATGTGCGTGTGGGCGTGACCGCAGCCGACCAGGATGTGGCGACGATGCTGCTGCGCAGCCGCAAGCCTGTATGCCTTGCGGTCAATAAGTGCGATTCCGTCGGCATGACCGATCCGGCGTTCTATGAGTTTTATTCGTTGGGTATCGGCGACTGCTTTGAGGTTTCCGCCGTCCACGGCCACGGCACGGACGAGCTGCTCGACTGGTGCGTCGAGCAGTTTCCGGAGTCTGTCGCACAGGAGGATGAGGGTGAAATTATCTCCGTCGCCATCGTCGGAAAGCCGAATGTCGGCAAGTCCAGCCTGCTCAATCGCATCCTGGGCGAGCAGCGCGTTATCGTTTCGGATGTGGCCGGAACAACCCGCGATGCCATCGACAGCGAGTTTGAAAACGAGTTCGGCAAGTACCGCTTTATCGATACGGCCGGGATGCGCCGCAAATCGAAGGTGGATGACGCCATCGAAAAGTATTCCAATCTGCGTTCCATTTCCGCAATAGACCGCGCGGATGTGTGCCTGCTCCTGATCGACGCGAATGAGGGCGTTACCGAGCAGGATACGAAGATCGCCGGCCTGATTCACGAGGCAGGCAAGGCCTCTATCATCGTTGTCAACAAGTGGGACATGATCGATAAGGAAACCGGCACGATGAACGAAATGACCGCTAAGATCCGGCAGGATCTCGGCTATATGAGCTACGCACCGCTGCTGTTCATCTCCGCATTGACCGGCCAGCGCGTGAATAAGCTCTTTGAAATGATTACCTATGTGGCAAATCAGAGTGCCATGCGCATTACCACCGGAATGTTGAATAATATTCTGGAGGACGCTACGGCGCGTGTTCAGCCGCCCACGGACAAGGGCCGCAGACTTAAGATCTACTATATCACACAGGTGGGCGTCAAGCCGCCGCATTTCGTGTTTTTCTGCAACGATGCGCGCCTGTTCCACTTTTCCTACCAGCGCTATCTGGAAAACCAGATCCGCGCCGTATTCGGATTGGAGGGCACGCCCGTCCGCATTACCGTCCGCCAGAAGGGCGACAAGGAGGAGTAAGCCGTGGTCATTCGCATTCTGGCCGTGCTTGCAGTCGGCTATGTGCTCGGCTGTGTCAACGGAGCGATCGTCGTCTCGCATCTGGGCAAGAAGGAGGACGTGCGCACGCACGGCAGCGGAAACGCAGGATTGACGAACTTTTTGCGCAGCTACGGCGGTTGGGCGACGGTGCTTGTCGCACTGGTCGATCTGGGAAAGACCGCCCTGGCCTGCCTGATTGCCGTGCCGCTGCTGCCGGAGCAGCCGGAGCTGGCCAAGATGCTCGCGGGGCTTGCCGCACAGATCGGTCATATATTCCCGGCGCCTTACGGTTTCCGTGGCGGAAAAGGGATTATGTGTGCCGCGGGGCTGGCGCTCATGATGGACTGGAGAATCTTTGCCATTCTGTTTGGGGTTTTCCTGCTGGCATACCTGACGACCGGCTTTGTTTCGCTCGGCTCCGTCCTTGCCGCAGTCGGTTACGGAATCGCCTACTATTTCTTTTTTCCCGAGCAGCCGCAGGTTTGGCTGATTGCTGTTGTCATGGCGGCGTTGGCGATTTTCATGCACCGTAAGAACATTGCGCGTCTGCTGACCGGCAGGGAGACTAAAACCCGCCTGCGTAAACCGAAGGAGGGACAGCGAAAATGAATGCATTTGTTGCCGGAAGCGGTGCATGGGGCACGGCGCTGGCGCTGGTACTGCTGAAGAACGGTCATAACGTGACGCTTTGGTCACACAGCGCCGAGAGCTGCCGCCGGCTTGCACAGACACGGCAGAATCCCTATCTCCCGGGCGTGACGCTGCCGGACACGCTTCGTTTCACCGACCGCGTCTGCGATGCACGGGGGGCGGAGCTGCTCGTATTTGCAACGCCTTCGTTTGCCGTGCGTGAGACGGCGCGGAAGTTTGCACCATACATCTCGGAATCGGCTGTGCCCGTCTCCGTGACAAAGGGGATTGAGGCGCATTCCGGCCTGCGTATGAGCCAGATCATCGGACAGGAAACGGGGAAGACCGTCGTTGCCCTGTCCGGCCCTTCGCACGCCGAGGAGGTCAGCCGGGGGAATCCCACCGGCGTTGTGGCTGCCTGCCCGGACCGTACGTTGGCCGAGACGGTACAGAGCGCATTTATGGGCGAGCGCCTTCGCGTTTATACCAGCCCGGACATCGTGGGCGTAGAGCTGGGCGCGGCGTTTAAGAACGTCATCGCACTCTGCGCAGGCATCTGTGACGGTATGGGCTACGGCGACAATGCCAAAGCGCTCTTAATGACGCGCGGCCTGTCCGAGGTCGCCCGTCTCGGGATGGCGATGGGCGCGAAGCGCGAGACGCTGGCGGGACTGGCGGGTGTGGGCGACCTGATTGTCACCTGCACCTCCATGCACTCGCGCAACCGCCGCGCGGGGATTCTCATAGGGCAGGGCGTGCCCGTGGCTGAGGCGATGCGTCAGGTCGGTGCAGTTGTCGAGGGTTACTATGCAACGGCGTCGACTGCCGAGCTTGCCGGGCGCTACGGCGTAACCATGCCGATTACCCGTGCCGCCTATCAGCTCCTGTACGAGGGCGGCCGACCGCACGAGGCGCTTGATGCGCTGATGCTGCGCCAGAAGGCCTGTGAAATTGAAGATGCGGAGTGGGCAAGATGAATCAGACAAACCGCAAGAAGGAGCTGCTGCGCTCCGTTAAATTTCTGCTGTTTTCCGTTTCTGCGGGTGTCATTCAGCTCGGTACGTTTACGCTGCTGTTTGAGCTGCTGCACCTTTATGAATGGCTGAGCTATCTGATCGCGTTGGTTCTGTCGGTGGTGTGGAATTTCACGCTCAACCGCCGCTTCACCTTCCGGTCGGCAAACAACATTCCCGTAGCCATGCTGAAGGTTGCGGCCTTCTATGCGGTTTTCACTCCGGCGTCCACCTGGCTGGAGGCGTTTCTGACAAACGGCCTGCACTGGAACGCATACCTTGCCACGGCGATCAATATGGTCCTGAATTTTGTTCTGGAGTTCCTTTACGATCGTTTCGTGGTATTTCGCGGCAGCATTGACAGCCGCGAATAAAATGTCCCCGTTTGTAAAAAATTTTACAAACGGGGCGTTTTGTCTATTGTCTTGCCGAAAAAGCGGCGCTATACTGATAAAAAAGAACAAAAGGAGTGTTATCCATGGCCAAACGTTCCAATTCCCCGCTTCGCGCGGCGAAACTGTCGTATCTGTTTATTTCCTTTGCTCTGTGTGCTCTGGGCATCGTGCTGCTGGCGCTTCCGGAAATTTCCGCGCGTGTGCTGGGTATCGTGTTCGGCGTTCTGCTCATTGCCTACGGCTGTGCCCGCCTGACGGCGTATTTTACCCGCGGCGGCTGGGGACTGCTGTTCCGCTATGATCTGTCGATGGGCATTCTGCTGGTTCTGCTGGGTGTGCTCGTCCTGATGTTTCCGTCGAGCGTTATGACCTTCCTGACCATTGTACTGGGCGCTTATATTATTGTTGACGGTATCTTCAAGCTCCAGATCAGCCTTGACGCGCACCGTTACGGTCTGCGCCAGTGGTGGGTGCTGCTGCTGATGTCGCTCGCGTCGGCGGTTTGCGGCGTGCTGCTGCTCCTGCATCCGTATCTCGGCAGCAGCTTCCTGATGATCTATCTCGGCGTGACCCTGCTGTGCGAGGGGATTATGAATCTGAGCGCGCTTTGGACGATCTCCCGCCTGATGAAGCAGATGCCCCGCAAGGTGATCGACGCCGAATGGTATGAGGACGTAGACGAATGAGTCTTGTCACGGCGCTGTCCGCGTTGTTCCTGCTCGGCGGCGGATTGGGCTGGGTGACGGAGTTTTTCTTTCGCCGTGCCGTGCACGGCAAGTGGGTCAACCCCGGCTTTCTGAACGGTCCGTGCCTGCCCCTTTACGGCTTCGGCGTGCTCGCGCTTTACGGCTTGTGCAGCATCGGGCTGCCCCTGCATTCGCAGACCGCGCAGCTTCTGGTGCGCATCGGACTGATCGCGGTGGCAATGACCGCAATCGAGTATGTCACGGGCGTGATATTTACGCGATATTTCCATGTCCGTCTCTGGGATTACAGTACCCGCCCCGGGAACATCGACGGGATCATTTGCCCGCTGTTCAGCCTGATCTGGGCATTGGCGGGCGCGGCTTATGCGCTTTTGCTGCACCCGAAGCTCACGGCGCTCGTCGCGTGGCTGAGTGAGCACCCGCTGCTGCATTTCTTCACCGGAATCTTCATCGGCCTGTTTCTTGTGGATGTGTTTGATTCGTTCCGCGTGGCCGCAAAGATCCGCGAATTCGCCGGGGAGCACAAATTGCAGATCCGTTATGAACAGTTCAAGCTGTCCGTGCAGCGGCGTGCGCAGGAAAACCGCCTGAAGCATCACTTCCTGCTGCCGCTTCATACGCCCGGCTCGCTGAAAACCGAGCTGGAGCAGTATCTGGCTGCGCTGCTCGAGAAGGCGCCGCGAAAAAAGAAGAATTGACAAGCCTGCCCGCCTGCGCGGGCAAAAAGAAAAACAGGACGGGAGACCGTCCTGTTTGTTTTTTCCGTATGACGCGAATCAGATTGCGCGCTCAACCTTGTTGGAACGGAGGCATCTGGTACAGACGTACACATGGCGGGGGGAGCCGTCAACGATCGCCTTAACACGCTTTACGTTGGGCTTCCAAGCTCTGTTGGAGCGACGGTGGGAGTGGGAGACCTTAATGCCGAACGTGACACCCTTACCGCAAAAATCGCACTTTGCCAATTACTGCACCTCCAATCGTTACAAAAATCACCGATGCGTGGCAGTTCCACGCAGACGACCTATATAATAGCAAAGTTCTTTCGAAAAAGCAAGAGAAAAATCGGAAAATTTTTATTTTTTTCGCGCTTCCGTGCCGCAGGTATCGGTTCGAAGAATATTTCAATTTTTTTGCAAAAAAGGGCTTGCAATTTCCGAAGATGTGGTGTATACTTGGTATACATACCAATTGTTACACAAAACAGCGGATTGATCCCTGCCGCTGCGTGAAGAAGGAGAGATGAGAGAACCCATGGATTTCCCCGGTGAACTGATCGAAAAGGCCCTTCGTGCCCGGAGTGCAGAGGAGCTCGCAGCTCTTGCGCAGCAGGCCGGCTACGAAATGACGCCGGAGCAGGCGCAAATATATTTTGCACAGCTCCACCCAAGGATGGGCGAGCTTTCGGACAATGAACTGAGCAATGTAAGCGGCGGCTGTCATATGCGCGACGGCCGGCTTGTTGTCAATCCGACGCATAGCTGTGATTTGTGGGTCTGCAAGGATCACGGCACACGCTTTTGCCTGGACTCCGGTTTTGTCCCGGTTTGCCCGATTTGCAACAGAGTTGCAGTCTGCAAGACCTGTAAATACAGCCTGAATCTCAAGAATACCTGGCTCTGCAACCAATCAAAACGGTAAAACGAAAGGAGAATGCCTGATGGAAATGAACAAGGAGCTGCTTATAAAAGCAAAGGAGGCAAAATCGGCGGAAGAGCTGATGGCGCTTGCGAAGGAAAACGGCGTAGAAATGACCGAGGAAAGTGCCAATGCGTATCTGGACCTTCTGCACCCCGAGACGGGCGAGCTCAGCGAGGAGGAGCTGAACAATGTTTCCGGCGGCGGGTGCAAGAAGGGCGATGAGACCGTGGTGTCGGCGCTCCATTCCTGCTCGAAGTGGCGCTGCTGGTCCTGCGGTGAAAAATATCGCAAGAGTGCCATTGGAAAGTGGTGCAGTAAATGCGGCGAGCTTGCCGTATGCAGCCAGTGCATTTTTAACAAGTACGAAAAGGGCCTTTGGCTCTGTACCTATGGAAGCTGAGGTGAATTGAGAATGAAACTGACAGACGAAATGCTGGAAAAAGCAAAAGCCGCGGACTCTCCCGAAGCGTTGCTTCGACTTGCAAAGGAAAACGGCGTTGAAATCTCCGAAGCGGAAGCGAACGACTACTTTACCCTGCTTCGACCGCGGGACGGCGCGATATCCGACGAGGAGCTTGAAAATGTTACCGGCAGCGGCTGCGGCGGCAGCAGTGAGCCCCGCCCGGCTCCGCGATACAAAATCGGCTCCATTGTCCTCGCATACCGGTACGGAACCATGTCCGAGGGCCAGATCACGGCAAGAAAGTATATAGAAGGCTTCTGGTTCTACTGGATTGACGCAGATAAAGACGCGATTCATGAGGGTGACATTAAATCTTTGGTCGCCATGCCCGAGTAACCTTGCTCGAAAATAATTATTTGACATATTGCAGGAGGATTACAATGGAAATGAATAAGGAAACCAAAAAAGAAAACGGCGTCGAGTTGCCCGAGGAGGCCTTGAATGCCGTGACCGGCGGCGTAAAGGAAGACGCCGGACAGCACGATACCGATCAGGCGCAGCGGGGACAACGTGCAGAGGACAAATACACCCCCAGCCACAGAAGAGACGATCGCCGCTGAGACGACCGGATTGGGAGGATTGTCAGAATGGAATTAACCGACGAATTACTCGCAAAAGCAAAAGCGACCAAAACGGTCGAGGAGTTGACGGCTCTTGCAAAGGAAAACGGCGTCGAGCTGACCGGGGAAGATGCGAGGGCGTGCTTTGACCGGCTCCATCCTGTGACGGGCGAGCTTCCCGATGACGAGCTGAGCAACGTGGCAGGCGGCAGATGCTACTCGGGCGACGGGCGTCTCAAGACGACCTGCGGTTATCGATGCAAGCATTATCAGGCCGGACAATCCACCTTCGGCGTGGAGGGCACCTGCTGCAGATGCAGATATTGGGGCATCGATCCCAATGCGATCACCGCCGGCCTTTGGGCGACCGTGTTGGAAGCGATCATACGGGCGGCCAAGGCGATGGAGCCTCGCGAATGCTACCATCCGGCGAACCGGAGATGATTATAAATCAGAGAAATAAAAGGAGAATCATTATGGAACTGAACAAGGAACTGCTGGAAAAAGCAAAGACGGCAAAAACTCCCGAGGAGCTGATGGCTCTCGCAAAGGAGAACGGCGTCGATCTGACGGAAGAAGCGGCAAAGACATATTTTGAGCGTCTCAACCCCAAAATGGGCGGCCTTTCCGACGACGAGCTGAACAACGTGGCAGGCGGCGGCTGCCAGGCCGACGACGGGAAGCTGGACCGGTCGCGGCGGCTGTAACTGCCGGGACTGCAGGAAAGGGGATTTTACACTGTGGAAAACAAACTGACAAACGAACTGATTGAAAAGGCAAAGTCTGCAAAAACACCTGAAGAACTGATGGCGTTCGCAAAGGAAAACGGCGAGGAGCTGACCGAAGAGAGCGCAAAGGCGTATTTTGAACGGCTTCACCCGCAGACGGGTGAGGTGAACGACGATGAGCTGGACAATGTCGCAGGCGGCGGCTGCCATAAGGGCGACGGGCGTCTGGTCGTTACGGTAGGCCACTGGTGCTACGGTTGGAGCTGCAAGAAGGACGGTATGCCCGCGCCGATCCATCAGCGACGCTGCATAGCGTGCGACTGCATGGTGGTGTGCAGCAACTGCAAGTTCTGCAGCTATGAAAAGGGTCTCTGGCTCTGCAACAATCCGTGCAACAAAAAATAATCAGCGGAGGTTAGTGTAATGGAATTGAACAAGGAACTGCTGACAAAGGCCAGGGAAGCAAAAACGGCGGAGGAGCTGATGACGCTTGCCGCAGAAAACGACTATGCGCTGACCGAAGAGGAAGCAAAGGCGTATTTTTCAAAGCTCCATCCGGCCTCGGAAGAGCTTTCCGATGACGAGCTGGGCAATGTGTCCGGCGGCTGCGGAGGCGGATATGATTCCGACAAACCGAAGCCCCAATTTGCCGTGGGTGAAACAGTGCTTTACATTCACAGCTACTTGCACGGAAACAGAATAACCTGTCACGCTAAGGTTCTGAAGAGGAGCTACGAAGGCGACGGATGGTATTATCTGCTGAAAACGCCCGACGGAGAGCAGAAGATGAGCGAGAGACACATATTAAAAGCCTGACACGTGTAATACGCGCAAAGTAAATATGAAATAAGGGGATTATTATGGAAAACAATCAGGAGCTTTTTGCGAAGGCAAGGGCGGCGCAAACGGAAGAGGAATTGCTCGAGCTGGCGAGAGAAAACGGCGCGGAAATGACCGAAGAGAGCGCAAGGGCGTATTTCGAGCTGCTGCATCCCAAGGCAGGCGAAGTGACCGACGAAGAGCTTGGTAACGTGTCGGGCGGCGGCTGTCACAAGGGCGATGGCAGGCTGATCGTTACTGCCGGCCATTCGTGTACCGGCTGGGAATGCAAGAGCTGCGGAACCGGCCCGACCAAAACAAGTTCCGGCTTTTATAAATGCAATGTATGCGGGAAGCTTTCGAACTGCAATAACTGCTACTGGTGCTCTTACGAAAAAGGCCTTTGGCTTTGCAACAAAGATAGCAACAGGAACTGACAGATCGGACATCGGCAACCGAAACCTGAAAACATTGGAGGACGATTGAAATGGAAATGACACAAGAAATGCTTGCAAAGGCAAGAGCAGCGAAATCGCCCGAAGAGCTTTTGAAGCTGGCCAAGGGAAACGGCGAGGAAATGACGGAAGAAAGCGCAAAGGCATATTTTGAGCTGCTGCATCCGCAGACGGGCGAGGTTTCCGATGAGGAGCTGGATAACGTATCGGGCGGCGGATGTCATGCAGGGGACGGAAGACTGGTTGTCTCCGCGCTGCATGTGTGCCACGGCTGGCGGTGCAAAAAGGATGGATCGCAGTGCTTTTCCGATGGCTTTGGAGTGTATTGCAACACTTGTAACACCGGCGCGTTTTGTTGCTCCTGTGCACACTGTACTTATGAAAAAGGCCTGTGGCTATGCAATGACGATACGAACAGGAAAAAGTAATCGGAGGGAAAAACGATGGAAATGACACAGGAAGCACTTGCAAAGGCAAGAGCAGCGAAATCGCCCGAAGAGCTTTTAACCCTTGCCAAGGAAAACGGCGAAGAAATGACAAAAGAAAGCGCGAAAGCGTATTTTGAGCTGCTGCATCCGCAGACGGGCGAGGTTTCCGACGAGGAGCTGGATAACGTGTCGGGCGGCGGCTGCCACACCAAGGACGGAAGATTGGTTGTTTCCGCACTGCATTGGTGTGACGGCTGGCGCTGCAAAAAAGATGGGTCGCAGTACTATTTTGACGGTTTTAGCGGATACTGCAAAACCTGTAACACCAGGGCGTTTTGCCGCTCCTGCGCGTACTGTACCTATGAAAAAGGCCTGTGGCTATGCAATGGCGATTCGAACGGATAACAATAATCGGAGGGGAAAACGATGGAAATGACACAGGAAGCACTGGCAAAGGCAAGAGCGGCAAAAACTCCGGATGAGCTGATGACGTTGGCAAAAGAGAACGGCGAGGAGCTGACCGAGGAAGCGGCAAAGGCTTACTTTGCACAGCTCAATCCTAAAACGGGCGAGCTGAACGACGAAGAACTGGACAATGTGTCGGGCGGAGGCTGCCACACCAAGGACGGAAGACTGGTCGTTACGGCGGTGACGACGTGCTCCGGATTTTGCTGTAAAAAAGACGACGGATGGCGGCATGGGAATATAGCCGGGCTGCCGTATTGCAGAACATGCGGAGCGACTGCCAATTGCAGTCAGTGTAAATATTGCACCTACGAGAAGGGCCTGTGGCTCTGTAATAACCCCGAGCGGATGAGGTAAACGCGTTCAATCAAACAAAACTGTTTGACAAAATTGTATAAGCAAAGGGGATTTTACAATGGAAAGCAACATCACGGCCGAACTGATTGAGAAGGCCAAATCGGCCAAAACACCCGAAGGGCTGATGGCTCTTGCAAAAGAAAACGGCGAGGAGCTGACCGAGGAAGAAGCAAAGGCTTACTTTGCACGGCTCAATTCCAAGCCGGGCGAGCTGGGCGACGAGGAGCTGGACAACGTGTCGGGCGGCGCCTGCTACGCGAAGGACGGCAGAATGGTCGTCTCTGCGTTGAATTATGAAAGGTGCTTTTGCTGCAAAAAATGTGGAGGACACTGGACGCGTAACGATGGATGCTCAGGCTGCGGGCAACCCGATCAATGCCGCAATTGTAAATGGTGCACTTACGAAAAGGGGCTGTGGCTTTGCAATAACCCCAGGCGGATGAAATAAATCCGGTCGGACCTTTGACCCGTACAAGGAGACACTATCATGGAAAACAAAATCAGTCCCGAGCTTATTGAAAAGGCCAAATCGGCCAAAACCCCCGAAGAGCTGATGGCTTTTGCAAAGGAAAGCGGCGTTGCGATGACCGAGGACGAAGCCAAGGCGTACTTTGCGCAGCTCAATCCCGCGCCGGGCGAGCTGAGCGACGAGGAGCTGGATAACGTATCGGGCGGCGCCTGCTACAGAAAGGACGGCAGGATGGTTACGACCGTCTGCCACAAGTGCAGACACTGGCGCTGCAAGAAGGACGACGGTAAGTGGCTCGACCGCATGGGAATGCCCGGCTGCAGCGTCTGCGGAATCGGGCTGGAATGCTCAAACTGCCGCTACCTGTCCTATGAAAAGGGGCTTTGGCTCTGCAACTGCTCGGCGAACAAAAAGAAGTAAACGCAAGTCCTGCAGGGGTGAGAAAAAAGACCGCTCCCCGTCGCGTACCGTCTGTTCCGGCGGCGCGCGGCGGGAAGGTTTTTTCTAGCGGAAAGCGGGCGGATGCTTGCCAAATCGCGGCGTATCCGCTATAATAAAGAAAAAGCATTTACACGCGGAGGCGGAAATATGGATACTTACAGCGTGGCACTGGCACAGGTGGCGGAGGCGTTCCGGTTGACGGTGCGCTATGCTTCGACGGATTATGCGTCCGTTCGCGTTACGGTTGAGGAGGTCATGCGCCCCGGACTGGCCTTCAGCGGTTTTTTTACGCATTTTGAACCGCTGCGCATCCAGATCGTCGGCAATGCCGAATCAACCTACCTTAATACACTCAGCCATGAGCGGCGACTGGAGATTTTCGACCGCCTGTTCTCCTATAAGATTCCTGCGCTGCTGTTTGCGCGGAACATTGAGCCGCTGCCTGAGTGTCTGGAAATGGCTCGCAGGCATGATGTCACGATCCTTTGCAGCGCGGAGGCGACGAGCTATGTCGTTTCCGGATTGATCGCATATCTGAAAAATGCGCTTGCACCGCGCATCACACGCCATGGCGTGCTGGTGGAGGTCTACGGCGAGGGCTTGCTGCTGATGGGCGAGAGCGGCATCGGCAAAAGCGAGGCGGCGGCGGAGCTGCTGAAGCGCGGACACCGGTTGATTGCGGATGATGCCGTGGAAATTCGCAAAATTGCGGACAACAGCCTGATCGGTTCCTCTCCGGAGCTGATCCGCAACTACATTGAGATCCGCGGTATCGGCGTCATCAATGTGGCCAAGCTCTTCGGCATGGGCGCAATCAAAAACGAAACGACGATCAACATGGTAGTGAATATCGTCCCGTGGAGCGACGACCGTGTGTATGACCGGTTGGGACTCGATGAGCAATATCTCGATTTGCTGGGTGTCAAAGTGCCCACGCTGACGATTCCCATCAAACCGGGACGCAATCTTGCAATCATTCTGGAAATCGCGGCGATGAACAACCGCCAAAAGATGATGGGCTATAACGCCGCCGTGGAGTTCACGGAGCAGATTAACCGCCATTTTGACGCGAGCGGGAACGGAAAGAGCTTCTGACCCGCATCGCTTCGCCCGGCACAGCGACAGTCAGGGGGCCTTGCTCCGGACGGAGATAAAAACGGACGCTTTCCACGACGACGGAGGAATTGTGACCTTCCCGGTAGGGAAGGTCCTTTTTTCTTTCGCCGTATTTCTCCTTGCGCCGGGGGGCGGAGCTGTGCTATACTATAATAAGAGTAGTATAGCCGACGGAGGGAAAGATATGCGGAATATCGATGCATTTGACCGCGCGCTTGCCGCGCTGCTGCCGGAGACGGTGCTTCTGAAGGAGCAACCGCTGGCGCATTATACCTCTTTCCGCATCGGCGGCCCGGCCGAACGGCTGGCGCTGCCGCGCTCGGCGCAGGAACTGGCGCTTGTGTTCTCGGCTGCGGCGGAGGCGGGTATCCGTCCGCGCCTTCTCGGTGCGGGAACCAATGTTCTGGCGCCGGATGAGGGCGTGCGCGGCGTGGTCATTGTCACGCGTGATGCGCTGGCCGGTTTGGAGCGTCTCGACGCAACGCGCCTCCGCGCTTTTTCCGGCACGTCGCTGGCACAGACGGCGATGTTTGCCGCGCGCAACGGCCTGAGCGGACTGGAGTTTGCCCATGGTATCCCGGGAACGGTCGGTGGCGGCGTATATATGAATGCGGGCGCCTACGGCGGAGAGCTGCGGCAGTGTGTGGAGTCGGTTTGTTTTTTGCACCTTGACGGCCGTATGGAGACGCTTAGCGGTGAAGCGCTCAGCTTCGGTTACCGCACAAGCGCCTTTGCTTCCATGGACGGCGCGATTGTTTCGGCGGAGCTTGCTCTGACGCCGGGCGACGAGCGGGAAATCTTTGCCCGAATGCGCGAGCTGGCGCAGAAGCGCCGCGCCGCACAGCCGTTGGAGCTGCCTTCGGCAGGAAGCGCCTTCAAGCGGCCGCAGGGCGGGTACGCCGCTGCGCTGATCGATCAGGCAGGACTGAAGGGCGCCGCCGTCGGCGGCGCGGCCGTGTCCGAGAAGCACGCAGGCTTTATTGTCAATCGCGGCGGCGCGACCGCTGCGGATGTTCTGGCGCTCATCGCTCTGGTGCAGCGCCGTGTATATGAAACGAGCGGAATTTCTCTGGAGCCTGAGATCCGCCTCTGGACGGACTGACAGGAGGAAACGCCATGTCCTTTTCTGCAAATGTAAAGAGCGAGCTTTGCCGCGTTGAGGTCACAAAGGGCTGCTGTGCCCGTGCAGAGCTTCTGGGTGTGCTGCTCTATGCCAACACCTTCAGCCGCGACGGGATCCGTATCGTTACCGAAAGCCGCGATTTCGGCGCCCGGCTGCCGCGCCTGCTGTACCATGGCGCGGGACTGCGGTTTGATTCTTTGCCCGAGGAACAGTCCGGGAAACGGAGCTATATCGTTTCCGATCCGGGAAAAATTCGTGAGATTTTCAGCAACTGCGGCTTTTCCGCCGAAAGCAGCGTCTCGCTCCATGTCAATCTGGCGCTGCTGGAGCGCGAGTGCTGTCAGAAAGCGTTCCTGCGCGGGGCATTTCTGGCGGGCGGCTCCGTGACCGACCCCGAAAAGCGTTACCATCTGGAGCTCTCCACGACGCATCGAATGGCCAGCCGCGAAACGGGGGCGCTCCTGGAGGAGCTGCAGCTGCCTGCCAAGCTGACCGAGCGAAAGGGCAGCAGCGTGCTGTATTTCAAGCAGAGCGACGCGATCGAGGATTTCCTAACCGCAATCGGCGCGCCCGTCAGCGCAATGACCGTCATGCAGGCGAAGATTGAAAAGGACTGGCGCAACGACGCCAACCGAAAAACAAACTGCGACTCGGCCAATGTGGACAAGACCGTCTCTGCTGCACAGGAGCAGCTTGCCGCGCTGCGGCGGCTGGAGCAGGCGGGACGCCTTGAGAGCCTGCCGGAAAAGCTGTACGAGACGGCGCGGCTGCGACGTGCGCACCCGGAGGCGACGCTCAGCGAGCTGGCCGAGCTGCATCAGCCGCCTCTGAGCAAGTCCGCCATCAATCATCGGATGCGCAAGCTGCTTTCGCTCGCTTCACAGGAGGAAGAGTAATATGTCGTTCGTCCACCTTCATGTGCACACCGAATACAGCCTGCTCGACGGCGCCTGCCGTATCGGGAAGCTTGTGCAGCGGGCTGCTGAGCTGGGGCAGCGCGCACTGGCTATCACCGACCACGGCGTTATGTACGGCGTGATCGATTTTTACCGCGCCGCAAAGGCGGCGGGCATTAAGCCGATCATCGGCTGCGAGGCCTATGTTGCTCCGCGTACCATGACTGACCGCGTCCACGGCGTGGACGGCGAAGCGCGACACCTTGTGCTGCTGTGCAAAAACGAAACGGGTTATAAAAACCTGAGTTATCTCGTGTCCATGGGCTTTCTGGAGGGCTTTTACGGTAAGCCGCGTATTGACCTTGCGCTGCTGCGGCAGCATTCCGAAGGGCTGATCGCTTTGTCTGCCTGCCTTGCCGGCGCCATTCCCCGGCTGCTGCGCGCCAACGACTATGAGGGTGCAAAGGCCTATGCGCTGGAGCTTTCGGATATTTTCGGGCCGGACAACTTTTACCTGGAGCTTCAGGATCACGGCATTCCGGAGCAGGCGGAGGTCAATCGCGGACTGGTGCGCCTGTCCGGGGAAACGGGACTGCCGCTTGTCGCTACAAACGATGCGCACTATCTGACCCGCGAGGACAGCTATATTCAGGACGTGCTTTTGTGTATTCAGACCGGCAAGACCGTGGAGGACCCCGAACGGATGCGTTTTGAAACGCAGGAGTTTTATATCAAATCCGAGCAGCAGATGCGCGAGCTGTTTCCCAACCTGCCGGAGGCAATCGAAAATACACAGCGCATTGCCGACCGCTGCAATGTGGAGTTTACCTTCGGCAAGTACCATCTGCCGGAGTATCTGCCGCCGGACGGCTCAACCCCTGCGCAGTATTTCCGCAAGCTTTGCGGCGAGGGCTTTGCCGAACGCTACCCCGATGCGCCGCAGAGCTACCGCGACCGGCTGGAATATGAAATGGGCGTCATCGAGCGCATGGGGTATGTGGAGTACTATCTGATCGTCTGGGATTTTATCCGGTGGGCGAAAAACGAGGGGATTCCCGTCGGACCGGGACGTGGCTCCGGCGCGGCTTCCATTGCGGCGTATTGTATGCACATTACGGAAATGGATCCGATGAAATACGCGCTCATTTTCGAGCGCTTTCTGAATCCCGAACGTGTCAGTATGCCCGACTTTGATACCGATTTCTGTCAGGAGCGCCGTGGTGAGGTCATTGACTATGTGATGCGCAAATACGGCAAGGACCATGTGGCGCAGATTGTTACCTTCGGCACGATGGCGGCGCGCGCGGCTATCCGCGACGTCGGACGGGCGCTGAACTTTACCTTCGCCGAAACGGACGCCGTTGCCAAGCTGATCCCCAAGACACTCCATATGACGCTTGAGGAGGCGCTGCGCGTTTCTCCGCAGCTCAGGGAGGTCTATGACGCCGATGCGCGCGTGCGCAAGCTGATTGATACGGCGCGTGCGCTGGAGGGAATGCCGCGCAATACCTCTACCCATGCCGCGGGCGTGGTCATTACGAAAAACGCCGTCAGCGACTATGTGCCGCTGGCGAGAAACGACGAGACGATCGTGACCCAGTTCACCATGACCACCATTGAGGAGCTGGGACTGCTTAAAATGGATTTCCTCGGTCTGCGGAACCTGACCGTGATCGAAGAGGCGGAACAGATTATCCGCCGCCATGCGCCGGAGTTTTCGGTGAAGAACGTTCCAGATGACGATGCGCAGACCTTTCAGATGCTGTCCGAGGGAAAAACCTCAGGCGTATTCCAGCTTGAATCGGCGGGGATTACGGGCGTGTGCGTCAATATGCACCCGCAGTCCATCGAAGATCTGACGGCTATCGTGGCGCTCTACCGCCCCGGCCCGATGGAGTCGATTCCCCGCTTTATCGACAGCAAGCTGCATCCGGATCATATCCGCTATCTGACGCCGCAGCTTGAGCCGATCCTGGCCGTGACCTACGGCTGCATGGTTTATCAGGAGCAGGTCATCGAGATATTCCGAAAGCTTGGCGGCTACAGTCTCGGGCAGGCGGACAATATGCGCCGTGCGATTTCCAAGAAAAAGGAGAAGGTCATTGCCGCCGAGCGGCAGACCTTTGTCTATGGCGACCCGGAGCGGGGCATTCCCGGCGCCATAGCCAACGGTGTGAGCGAGGCGGCGGCACAGCAGATCTATAAGGAAATCCTGGATTTTGCAAACTATGCCTTCAACAAGGCGCACGCGGTATGCTATGCGAAGGTTACATACGATACGGCTTATCTCAAGTGCCACTATCCGAAGGAGTACATGGCGGCGCTCCTCAGCTCCGTGCTCAACCGCACGGATAAGGCGGCGGAATACATTGCCGACTGCAAAGAAATGGGTATCGTGCTGCTGCATCCGGACGTCAATGCGTCCGAGGATCGCTTTACCGTGGAGACGGAGGGGATCCGCTTCGGACTCGGCGCAGTGAAGAACATCGGGATCGGCCTCATTCGCCAGATGGTTGAAGAGCGCGAAAAAAACGGCGTGTTCTCATCTCTGGAGAATTTCGCCGAGCGAATGCAGGAAACGGACCTGAACAAACGTGCCGTTGAGAATCTGATCAAATGCGGCGCGATGGACTGCTTCGGATTGAACCGTGCACAGCTTCTGTTCATCTACGAGGGTGTGCTCGACGGTGCGGCCGACCGCAGGCGCAGGACGCTCTCCGGGCAGCTTGCGTTGTTCGATATGCTGCCGGAGCACGAGCAGCCCGCAACACCCGTGCCGGAATTGCCGGAGCTGCCGAAGCGGGAGCGGATGGCGATGGAAAAAGAGACCATTGGACTGTACCTCTCCGGCCACCCGATGGACGAATACCGTAAGCTGCTGCGCGAGCGCGACATTTTTACCCTGGGACGGATCCTGCGCTCGTTTGAGGAGAATGACGGTGTGTTTTGTGATGAGCAGGAGGTCAAGCTCGCCGGTATCGTTGAGGCGGTTCGACTGAAGACGACGCGCAACAATTCTACGATGGCCTATGTTACGCTGGAGGACGACACCGGCTCGATGGAGCTGCTGGTATTTGCCCGAACGATCACGCAGAGCGGTGAGCTTTTGAAGGAAAACACACCCGTGATCGTCGAAGGCCGCCTGTCCGTACGCGACGAAAAGGCGCCGCAGCTCGTGGTGAATCGTTTGCGTCCCATTGACGAAACGCCGTTGCCGCAGACCGCGCCTGCGCCGCAGAAGCTCTATCTGAAGCTGCCCTGCGAGGGCGGCGACGCCGACCGAAGGACGCGCGCGATCCTGTCCATGTTCCCCGGAGGGCTTCAGGCGGTACTGTATTATGCCGATACGGGCGTGCGCCGCGGGACGCTGTGTATGCCGCGCGAGGATATGCTTGCCGAGCTGGAGCGCGTGTTGGGACCGGGCTGCGTTGTTTTTAAATAATTTCACGTTTTTTTAACACGGCACTACACTTTTGAACGGGTATATGCTATAATATACGCTGATCGAGTTTATGAGAAAGAGGTGCGATTCAAATGAAAAAGCTGTGTCTGCTCCTTTGCCTCGCACTGCTGCTGCCGGTCCTGACGGGCTGCCTGCTCGAACCGGTGGAGAACCTGTACGATGTGCCGCAGATGCCTGCCGACATTCAGGCGCTGCAGAAGGTCGTCCGTGCGGCTATGCCGGACGGCGCGGTTTACAGTCCGCCCTCTGCGGGCGAAAACCAGCAGGCGGTGCAGCTTGTTGATCTTGACGGCGACCTGGTCGATGAGGCAGTCGTTTTCTTCCGGACGACCCGGACCGATACGCCGTTGTCACTGTGTATTTTTGATAAGATCGACGGGCAGTATCAGCTTGTCGCCCGCCTCGACGGCGCGGGCGCTGCCTTTGACCGCGTGCAGTATGCGCAGCTTGACGGACTGGACGGCAGCGAGATTGTTGTCGGACGCCGGCTGAGCGATCAGCTTATGCAGCTTGTCAATGTCTATGCTTTGCGCGACGGCGCACTGGTCGAGCTTGCCAGCGGCTCCTATTCCGAGCTGATTACGACGGATCTGGATGCGGACGGCTTGCAGGATATGATTTTGCTGCGTGACAACGGTGCAACGCAGAATGCAACCGCGGAGTTTTACCACTGGTCGTCGGGACAGCTTGTGCGCGAGCGGGAGACGGCATTGTCCGCGCCCGCCGCCAATATCAAGCGAATCCTGACAGGAAAGCTGTCGCGCAACGTCCCCGCGCTGTTTGTGGCATCCACTTACGCAGAAACGAGTATTATCACGGATATTTTTATTTATCGCGACCGAACCTTTCGCAATCTTACGCAGTCCTCCGGGACGGATACGAGTGTCCAGACCGTACGGGAGTATTATGTATACAGCGAGGACATTGATTCCGACGGCCTGATCGAGCTGCCGAGGCTCGTTCCGATGCAGAGTCTTGAAAATGAGGAAACCTCAAAGGATCAGTCCGTGATCTGCTGGTACAACCTGACCGTCAACGGGCGGGAGGAAGTCAAGCAGTATACTTACCATAATTACTCCGGCGGTTGGTATCTGGCACTGCCGGAGGGGTGGCAGGAGCATCTGTCGGTCAAACGGGACGGTCTGGTCGGAAACGCCATGGGCTTCCGCTTCGTCTGGTCTGCCGATTTCGGCACGCAGGAAATGTTCTCCGTTGCAGCTGTCAGTTCGGAAAATGCGGCGCAGGTCGCCGTGGCCGAGGGCTGGACCGTTCTTGAGCAGAAGGGTGAGATTGTCTATGTCTGCCGGCTGGAAAGCGGTGCGGCGGCGCAGGCTGTCAGTTTGGATACGGTTCGCACCATGTTTCACTTGATCCGCACCTCATGGCGGACGGGAGAAACGCATTAAGGGAGGAATTTGCATGAAGAAGGTTCTGATTCTGGAGGACGAGGTCAACATCCGCAGCTTTGTGGTCATCAACCTGAAGCGTGCAGGCTATGAGGCGATTGAGGCCGGTACCGGCGCCGAGGCGTTGGAGCGTTTGCACGACAATCCGGACATCGGCGTGGCCATTTTGGATATTATGCTGCCGGATACCGACGGCTTTGAGGTCTGCCGCACCATCCGCGCGACCAACAAGACCATCGGGATCATTATGCTTACCGCACGCACGCAGGAGATGGACAAGATCACAGGTCTGATGACCGGTGCGGACGACTATGTGACCAAGCCCTTTTCACCGGCGGAGCTGACCGCGCGTATTGATGCGCTGTACCGCCGTGTTGCGGACAATGCGGAGATTGATCCGGGGATTATCAGCAGCCCGCCGTTTACGCTCAACGTTCGCAACCGTACGCTGGAGAAAGACGGCCGCCGTATCAAACTCACGCAGGTCGAGTATGCGATTATACAGCTTTTTATGCAGAATCCGGAGCGGGCTCTGTCGCGGGAAGACATTCTCAACGCCGTTTGGGGAAAGGACTACGATGGCGAACTGAAGATAGTGGATGTCAACATTCGCCGTCTGCGCATTAAGATTGAGGACAATACCGCCAACCCGACCTACATCACGACGGTTTGGGGCTTTGGCTATAAGTGGGGGCTGTAAGAGCCGGGAGGCAAGTGCATGAAGCGAAAAAAGGGCCTTCAGTGGCGCTGGCTGCGCAATACGCTGAGCATTGTACTGGCGCTCGTGCTGCTGTGCGTTGTGGCACTTTCCATTACCGTTTCCGATTATTACTACTCCAATATGCGCGCGGGGATGGAGTCCAAGGCACGCGCGAGTACCAGCTTTTTTGAAAACTATGTCGGACAGAGCTACCTGGAATTCTATCAGTCCTGTGTGAAATTTGCGCAGAGCTTCGAGTCGAAGGAAATGATGGAGCTTCAGTTTGTCAACACGGGAAAGCGTATTGTTGCCTCTTCTTACGTTCAACTGGCAACCCGTGCGGCTGAGACGCCGGACATCGATGCGGCCATTTCCACCCGCACCATCCAATCCTATACGGGGATTAATCCCAGCACCGGCGAGCGTATTATGGCCGTGTCCAGCCCGCTGATCTACTCCAACGGCGAAGTCATCGGCGTTTTGCGGTATGTGACCAGCCTCCGGCTTGTCGACCGGCAGGTGATTCTGTTCAGCCTGCTCGTGGTGGCGGTAGGACTGTTCGTCCTGCTCATTGTCTATATCAGCGGACGGTATTACCTTCGCTCCATCCTTGTGCCCGTGCAGGAGCTTACGGATGTGGCCAAGCGCATTTCCGCCGGCGGCTACGGCGTGCAGATCCAGCGCAAGTTTGATGATGAGATCGGCGAGCTTGCCGATACCATCAATGATATGTCCATCAAGATCGGCCGATCCGAGCAGATGCAGACCGAGTTTGTTTCCTCCGTCTCTCATGAGCTGCGCACCCCTCTGACCGCGATCAGCGGCTGGAGCGAGACGCTGCTTGACGCGGGCGGTGCGGTCGATAACGATATGGCGCGGCGCGGACTGGGTATCATCCTGCGCGAATCGCGCCGCTTGACGTCGATGGTTGAAGAGCTTCTGGATTTTACACGTTTGCAGGACGGCAGGTTTACCCTGAATGTTTCGCAGAACGATCTGCGCGCGGAATTTGAGGACACCGTTTTCATGTATGGCTCCCGCCTGAAGCAGGAGGGCATCGTGCTGGATTATCTGGAAAACGACGATGAGATCCCGGAGCTTCTGTGCGATGCCGCACGGATGAAGCAGGTGTTTCTGAATATCCTCGATAACGCCGCGAAGCACGGCGGCGAGGGCGGACGCATTACCGCGCAGATCCGCCGTGAGGGGGACTGGGTCTGCTTCTGCATTCGTGACTTCGGCCCCGGCATCCCGCCGGAGGAGCTTCCGCTGGTCAAGAAGAAATTCTATAAGGGAAGCTCCAAGGCGCGCGGCAGCGGCATCGGTTTGGCTGTGTGCGAGGAGATCGTGGAGATGCACGGCGGTACGCTTACACTGGAAAACGCCGAGGGCGGCGGCACGCTTGTGACCGTCCGCTTGCCCGCCGCGCAGCAATAGAAAGGAATTCCGATGGCAAAAAAAGAGACAAGCGAGAAATTTAAAACAATGATCGGCGGTCAGGCGCTGATTGAAGGGATCCTGATGCTCGGACCGGACAAGTCCAGCGTCGTTGTGCGCAGCGGCGGCGAGCTGAAGATTCGTACCGAGCCGCGCAGACTGCCGAAGAAGCACTCCGTAACCCGTTGGCCCCTGATCCGCGGTGTGGTGAATTTTTTCCGTTCCATGAAAACGGGTGTGGAGGCGTTGATGTACTCCGCCGACCTGTTTTCGGACGAGGAGGATGATGCCGAGCCGGTCAAGCAGTCGCGCCTGGATGCGTGGCTGGAAAAGAAGCTCTCCTCGGAAAAGGCGAAGGGCGCGCTTGTGACCTTTTCGGTCTGCCTGGGACTGCTGTTCTCCGTGGCGCTGTTTTTCGTGCTGCCGTCGCTGCTCGGCTCGGCGGTGCGCGCGTGGCTCACACAGAACGAGTTTGCCGTAACGCTTATCGAGGGCGTGGTGCGTATCCTCATTTTCCTTGCGTACCTTTTCCTTGTTTCGCGTATGAACGACATGAAGCGCGTATTTTCCTACCACGGCGCGGAGCATAAGACCATCCGCTGCTATGAGGCCGGGCTACCCCTGACCGTAGAGAACGTCAGAAAGCAGACGCGACTGCACCCGCGCTGCGGCACGAGCTTCCTGTTTGTCGTTATGATCGTGTCGATTCTGGTCTTTTCCCTGGCGAACCCCATCCTGCGGCCGATTTTTCCGGATGTGTCAAACGGCTTTCTGAACGCGCTGATCCGTGTGGCGATGAAGCTGCTGCTTCTGCCGCTGGTCGTTGGCATCAGCTATGAATTCAACCGCCTTGTCGGCCGTTACGATAACTGGCTGACCCGCGCATTGTCCAGACCCGGTATGTGGCTGCAATACCTGACCACACGCGAGCCGGACGAGGGCATGATGGAGGTCGGCATCGCCGCTCTGACCGAGGTGCTGCCGGAGCAGGAGGGCAGCGACCGATGGTAAAGAAGTATTCCGAGCTGTATCTTGATGCCCGCCGTGCCCTTTTGACAAAGAAGGGACAGTTTGCGGCAAATATTGCCCGCGAGCTGGTATGCGCCGCTTCCGGAAAGTCCGCCGAGCAGTTGATCTCCGATCGCGAGCTCTATGCTTCCGAGGAGGTCTGCGAACGTGCCGAGGCATATGTCCGCCGCTATCTGAGCGGCGAGCCGATGCCTTACATTCTGGGGCAGTGGGATTTTTACGATATGACGCTTTGTGTTACGCCGGACGTACTGATTCCGCGTGACGATACGAATGTTGTGACGGAGCTGGCCGTGAAAAAGGCGCTGTTCCTGGAGCAGAATCCGAGAATATTGGATCTTTGTACCGGCTCCGGCTGTATCGGTCTGGCCATTGCCCGCCGCGTTAAGGATGCGCGTGTGACCCTGGCGGATCTTTCTCCGGAGGCGCTGCGCGTGGCAAAACGTAACGTCCAGCTTCAGAAGCTTTCGGCGCGCGTTATGTGCCTTCAGGCGGACGCAATGCAGCCTGCGCAGGAGTTCTTGGGGAAATTCGATCTGATCGTTTCCAACCCCCCTTATATTCCCACGGCCGAACTGGCAACGCTTGACCCGTCCGTGCGCGATTTTGAACCGCGCATGGCGCTCGACGGCGGCGCCGACGGACTGGATTTTTACCGCGCCATTGTGCGCAACTTTACCGCTGCTCTCCACCCCGGCGGCTGGCTGTGTTTGGAGTTTGGAATGGGGCAGGAGAATGCCGCCTGTGCGATTCTGCGCGACGGCGGTTACGAGATCGTTGAGCTTCGCAGGGATTCGGCAGAGATCATTCGTGCTGTCCTTGCACAGAAAAGAGAGGAGAATTGAGTATGGCACAGAAGAAAACGGCTTATGAAGCGCCGACGCCTGCCGAGGATAAGAAAAAGGCGCTTGCGACCGCATTGCAGCAAATCGAAAAGAGCTATGGCAAGGGCGCCGTGATGCGTCTGGGCGACCATCCGGAAATGAACATCGACGCCATTCCCACCGGTTCTCTGGCGCTGGACTCCGCGCTTGGCATCGGCGGTCTGCCGCGTGGCAGAATCATTGAAATCTACGGGCCGGAATCCTCCGGCAAAACGACCCTTGCGCTGCACGTTCTGGCTGAGGCGCAGAAGCGCGGCGGCGAGGTCGCTTTTGTGGACGCCGAACACGCGCTTGACCCCACCTATGCCGCTGCGATCGGCGTGGATATCGACTCCATGCTTGTGTCCCAGCCGGATACCGGAGAGCAGGCGCTGGATATTACCGAAGCGCTCGTACGTTCCGGCGCCATCGACGTTGTGGTCGTTGACTCCGTGGCCGCACTGACGCCCCGCGCCGAGATTGAGGGCGAGATGGGCGACGCCTTTGTCGGCCTTCAGGCCCGCCTGATGAGTCAGGCACTGCGTAAGCTTGCGGGCACCGTCGCCAAAACGAACTGCATTGCCATCTTTATCAACCAGCTTCGTATGAAGATCGGCGTAATGTACGGCAACCCTGAGACGACCACCGGCGGCAATGCGCTGAAATTCTATTCCTCCGTTCGTTTGGATGTCCGAAAGATCGAGGCCATCAAGGACGGCAGTACCGTCGTAGGTAACCGCACCCGCGTAAAGGTCATCAAGAATAAGGTTGCGCCTCCGTTCCGTGAGGCGGTCTTTGATATCATGTACGGCGAGGGTATCTCGAAATACGGCGAGCTGCTGGATATTGCCGTGGACATGGAGCTGGTCAATAAGAGCGGAAGCTGGTTCTCCATCGGAGAGGAGCGTATCGGTCAGGGCCGCGATAACGCCAAGCAGTATCTGATCGACCACCCGGAGATTTCCGATGAGCTGGAGACCAAGGTACGCGCCCATCTGAGCGAGCTGGCCAATGCCCGCGCGGGCAAGCCCGCCGCAAAGCCTGCCGCAAAGGCCGTCGATGTTTCGGCGGACGATTTCGATGCGGATTGAATCCATCGAGCAGACGCGCTCCCCGCAGGGTAAGCTCCGCCTGCGCTTTGAGGACGGCGAGACGATGCTCGTGCTGCCTGCTGTAATCGCAGAGTTGGGGCTTTACGCCGGATTGGACGTGCCGGAGGCCGGGATGGACAGTCTGCGCGAGCAGAACGCCGCCGCCTCCGCGAAAAACCGTGCCGTGCGGATTCTTTCCGCCGCCGCGGTGTCGAAGAATGAGCTGGAGCACCGGCTGGTGCAGAAGGGCGAGTCGCCCGAGCACGCGGCGCAGGCGGCCGAATGGCTGGATTCCATGCGCCTGCTCGACGACCGGGCACTTGCTGCGCAGCTTGTGCGCAGCGCCGCCGCCAAGGGCTATGGCGAGGCACGCGTGCGGCAGCTTCTCTATGCCAAGCGGATTCCGCGCGAGTTTTGGGAGGAAGCACTTGCACAGATGCCGGAGCAGTCTGGCGCGATCGATGAATTTTTAAACAAACGGTTTCGGGGCAAGGCCCCCGATCGGGCCGAGTGCAGACGCGCGACGGACGCGCTGCTGCGCCGCGGCCATCGCTGGCAGGACATCAAAAGTGCGTTGGAGCGCTACGGAGTTATGCCGGAGGAATAAACGAAAGAAGGTGCTGTGCATGGGAAAGCGTGTAGGTATGATCTCGCTGGGCTGTGCAAAAAATCAGGTGAATGCGGAGCAGATGCTTTATCTGCTGCGGGAAGCGGGCTATGAGATTCTCCCGTCCGTAGAAAATGCGGATGTTGTGATTATCAATACCTGCGGCTTTATTGATTCGGCCAAGAGCGAGGCCATTGACAATATTTTGGCAATGGCGGCACTGAAAAGTGAGGGAATCATCGGAAAGATTCTGGTCACCGGATGCCTGTCGCAGCGTTATCAGGACGAGATCCGGCAGGAGCTGCCGGAGGTGGACGGCGTGCTTGGCACGGGCAGCTACGGCTCTATCGTAGAGGCGGTCGGCCGCCTGCTTGACGGCGAGGCCGTTTCCGAGTTTGGCGACATCAATGCGCCTATCGATGAGGTCGACCGTGTGCTGACCACACCGGAGCACTACGCCTATCTGAAGATCGCCGAAGGCTGCGACAATCGCTGCGCCTATTGCGTCATTCCCTCTCTGCGTGGCCGCTACCGTAGTCGGACGATGGAGGAATGCCTTTATGAGGCCCGCCGTCTTGCCGATAACGGGGTGAAGGAGCTGATCGTCGTTGCGCAGGATACCAGCCGCTACGGGACGGATCTGTACCATAAACGTCGTCTGGCGGAGCTGCTGCGCGAGCTTTGCAAGATCGAAAAGCTGCACTGGATTCGCGTGCATTACCTGTATCCCGACGAAATCACACAGGAGCTGATCGACACGATTGCCTCCGAGCCGAAGATCGTCAAATATCTGGATATCCCCATCCAGCACGTCAACGAAGCCATTCTCAAGCGGATGAATCGCCGCGGCACGCGGCAGGAGCTCGACGCACTCTTTGCCAAGCTCCGCCGTGAGATTCCCGGACTGGTGCTGCGCACGAGCCTGATTGCCGGTCTGCCGGGAGAGGGGGAGGCGGAATTTGACGAGCTTTGCCAATGGCTGCGCGAGCAAAAGCTCGAACGCGCCGGCGCGTTTGCTTTCTCTCCGGAGGAAGGAACTCCCGCGGCGGCTATGGAGCATCCGGACGAGCAGACGGCGCAGCGCCGCGCCGAGGTACTCGGAGAGCTGCAATCCGATGTAATGGACGAGTATAACGCTTCGCGGTTCGGGCAGGATATGGAGGTGCTCTGCGAGGGCTACGACGAGGAGTCGGAACGGTTCTTCGGCCGAACCTACGCCGATTCGCCGGATATTGACGGCCGGGTGCTGTTCGCGAGCAGTCGGAATGTCCCGATAGGCAGCTTTGTTACCGTACACATTGACGGTGCGCAGGACGGCGATCTGATCGGTACGGAGGTGGAGTCATGACGACTGCGACGAAGATCACGCTGGTTCGTCTGGCGCTGATCCCCGTGTTTATGGTAATGATGTATGCCAGCCAGTCTGCACACTGGGCGCAGTATGTTGCCTTTGCGGTGTTTCTGATCGCCAGTCTGTCGGATTTCGCGGATGGACAGATCGCTCGTCGTTGTCATCAGGTCACGGTTATGGGAAAATTCCTTGATCCGCTGGCGGATAAACTGCTGGTCATTTCCGCAATGGTCATGTTCTGCCAGTGGGAGGTCTTTCCGGCATGGGCGCTGATGCTTGTTCTCGCGCGGGAATTCGCCGTGACCGGCCTGCGGCTGATTGCCGTGGGCAACGGTGTCGTTATTGCGGCGGGCTGGTCGGGAAAGATCAAGACTGCTGCGACCATGATCGGCCTGTGCTTTATGCTTGTGTTCTGGCGCGGCTATTCCTTCAGCCCGATCCTGAACACACTCGTTGTATGGGTCATCACCCTGACCACGCTCTATTCCGGCGTGGAGTACTTCGTAAAAAACTGGCGTTGCCTGCTTGACAGACAGAAGCCGGAATGATACACTTATTCAGGTATTTTTCGCGCGTTGACCGGGAAGAGTACCGCTCCCGGCGTCCCGCAGCAGAGAGCGTCTGCCCAGGCTGAAAGCAGATGCGGCGGGCAGGAGCGGGAAGTGCGCCCGCGAGCGTAGGGGAGTGTCCCCCCGTTTGCCGCGTTAAGGCAGAAGCGAGAAATCAGAGTGGAACCGCGGTGATGCCGCCTCTGGATTGTACCCGGAGGCGGCTTTTCGCGTAGAGAAAACGGAGGAGTTTTTATGTATCTTTACAATTCACTGAGCCATAAGAAAGAACTGTTCGTTCCGAACGATCCGAGTCTGGTCAAAATGTATACCTGCGGCCCGACGGTTTATCACTATGCTCATATCGGCAATCTGCGCAGCTACATCATGGAGGATGTGCTGGAGAAGAGCCTGCGCTATTTGGGCTATCCCGTCAAGCGCGTGATGAACATTACCGATGTCGGCCATCTGGCTTCCGACGCCGATACCGGCGAGGACAAGATGCTCAAGGGCGCGCGCCGCGAGCATAAGACGGTCATGGAGATCGCGAAATTCTACACGGACGCTTTCTTTGCAGACTGCGAAAAGCTTAATATCAAGCGGCCCGAGGTGGTCGAGCCGGCGACGCACTGCATCCCGGAGTTTATCCACATGGTTCAGACGCTTCTGGACAAGGGCTTTGCCTATCCGGCCGGAGGCAACATCTATTTCGACACCTCCAGACTGGAGCAGTATTATGTGTTTAACGACCACGATGAGGAGGATCTCGCCGTCGGTGTGCGTGAGGGTGTCGAAGAGGATACCAATAAGCGCAATAAGAACGACTTTGTGCTGTGGTTTACGAAATCCAAGTTTGAGGATCAGGCACTGAAGTGGGATTCTCCGTGGGGCGTCGGTTATCCGGGCTGGCATATTGAGTGCTCCGCCATTGCCGTCAAGCATCTCGGCGAACGGCTTGACCTGCACTGCGGCGGTATCGACAACGCCTTCCCGCATCATACGAATGAAATCGCACAATCCGAGGCGTATCTCGGTCATAAATGGTGCAATTACTGGTTCCATGTGCATCATCTGAATACCGAAAACGGCAAGATGTCCAAATCCAAGGGCGAATTTCTGACGGTTTCCCTGCTCGAACAAAAGGGCTACGATCCGCTGGTTTACCGCCTGTTCTGCCTGCAGAGTCACTACCGCCGGAACCTTGTGTTCTCGTGGGAGAATCTTGACAATGCTGCCGTAACCTATCAGAAGCTTGCTATGCGTGTCGCGGCGCTCGGGACGGACGGAACGGTAGACGAGGCCGCGCTGGAGACTCTGCGCGAAAAGTTCCGCAATGCGCTCAATGCCGATCTGAGCACCTCTCTGGCGGTGACGGCCGTGTATGATGTGCTCAAGGCCGATACGAACGATGCGACGAAGCGTGCCGCACTGGCGGATTTTGACCGCGTGCTGGGACTGGACCTTCTGAAGGCGGCGGAGAAGCTGAAGGCGGCTGCACCTGCCGAGGAGCACGACCCGGAGATCGATGCGCTCGTTGCGGAACGCGCACAGGCGAAAAAAGAGAAAAACTGGGCGCGTGCCGACGAGATCCGCGACCGACTCAGGCAGCGCGGCATTGAGATCATCGACACTCCGCAGGGTGCAAAATGGAAGCGCGTCTGAGGGCCGGCGTATGAAGCTGATGATCCTTGACGGCAACAGCGTCATTAACCGTGCCTTTTACGGTGTACGACCGCTGACGACGCGTGACGGGCTGTTCACCAATGCCATTTTCGGCTTTCTGAATATCCTTGAGCGTGTCCGTGCGGAGGAATCTCCCGAGGCGCTGTGCGTTGCCTTTGATTTGCACGGCCCGACATTCCGGCATCTGAAATACGACGGCTATAAGGCTACCCGGCACGCCATGCCGGAGGAGCTGGCGATGCAGATGCCGGTTATGAAGCAGGTGCTGGCGGCGATGAATATCCCGATCTATGAGTGCCAGGGCTGGGAGGCCGACGATGTAATCGGTACCGTTGCACTGCGCTGTGCCGAAGGCGGCTGGGATTGTGTGATCCTGACGGGCGATCGCGACAGTCTTCAGCTTGTCAATGACCGCGTCACCGTGAAGCTTGTGCGCACAAAGGGCGGGCAGACCGCCGCGGTGGACTATACGCCGCAGGTGTTTCGTGCGGAATACGGTATGGAGCCGTGCCGGCTGATCGATCTGAAGGCGCTGATGGGCGATAGCTCTGACAATATTCCGGGCGTTGCGGGCGTCGGGCCGAAAACGGCTGCGGAGCTGCTGCACCGCTTCGGGACGCTCGACGGTGTTTATGAAAACCTGTCCCCGCAGAATATGAAGGGAAAGCTTTTTGAAAAGCTGCAAAGCGGCCGCGAGATGGCGTATCTATCCTACGATCTTGCGACGATCCGCTGCAATGCTCCGATCGAAAATTTTTCGCCCGAGAGAAACCTGATCCGGGAACCGAAGCGCAGAGCGCTGTACGAGCTGTTCACGCGGCTGGAATTTCAACGCCTGATCGACCGCTATGGCCTGCGCGGCGCGGCCTTCGAGACGGCGGAAGCGCCCGAGACGGAACCGGCGCTCTGCGGCGAATGTACGGTGCTTGCGGTGGAGGAACCGGCGCAGGCAGAGCCGATTTTTGCCGGGAAGGCCGTCAGTCTTGCCGTATCCGACGATCTTCAGGCCGTCGCGGCAACGCTTCTCGACGAGGGAGATGTGATGTATCTGCTCAGTCGGGAGCGGCTGGGGGAGGCGTATGTTTCGCTGCTTCGGCGGCTGTTTGATAAAAAAACACCAAAGATTGTGCACGACTGCAAGCCGCTGATGCGCCGCCTGCTGCAAATGGGAATCGATGCCGACGGCTTTGTGTTTGACACGGCGGTTGCGGCCTATCTGCTCGATGCGACGCGAGGAAAATATGAACTGGAGCAGCTTACGTCGGATTATCTGCACTTTTCCCAGGCGACGGAGCGGGAGCTTCCCGTCGAGGGGGCGCTTGCCGTCCGTGCGTCATGTACGGCGGCCCTGTACGACGTGCTCTCGGAAAAGCTGTGCGAGCAGGAAATGCAGCAGCTCTTCAAGCAGATCGAGCTGCCCTTGTGCGCCGTCCTCGCACGGATGGAGCAGGCGGGCGTGCTCGTAGACAGGGAGGCGCTCAAGTCCTTCGGTGTAATGCTGGCGGAGCGGATCACTGCCTGCGAGATTTTGATTTATGAAGCGGCAGGCGGAGAATTCAATATCAACTCTACGAAGCAGCTTGGTGAGGTGCTGTTTGAAACGTTGAAGCTGCCGCCCGTCAAAAAGACCAAGAGCGGCTATTCGACCAATGCCGAGGTACTGGAGAAGCTGGCGCCTTACCATCCCATTGTGCAGGCCATTATGGATTACCGTATGCTCACAAAGCTGAAGTCCACCTATGCCGACGGTCTGCAAAAGGTTGTCGAGTCGGATGGGCGTATTCATACGACATTCCAGAATATGGTTACTGCTACCGGCCGCCTGTCGTCTACAGATCCGAATTTGCAGAATATCCCTGTGCGGACGGAGCTGGGCAGCGAAATCCGTAAAATGTTTGTCCCGCAGCCCGGCTGTGTGTTTGTCGATGCAGACTACAGCCAGATCGAGCTGCGCGTGCTGGCGCACATTGCGGACGATACGCGTATGCAGGAGGCGTTTCGATCCGGCGAGGACTTCCACGCCGTGACCGCCTCGCAGGTGTTCGGCGTTCCGCTGGAGTCCGTCACGCCGCTGATGCGCCGCCATGCCAAAGCCGTGAATTTCGGCATTGTCTACGGAATTTCCGAGTTCTCCCTGGCGCAGGATATCGGTGTTTCCCGCCGCGAGGCGAAGGACTATATCGAACACTACCTCAGTGAATACTCCGGTGTGCGTGAGTATATGAAGCGAATTGTTGCTTTTGCGCGGGAAAACGGCTTTGTGCGGACGCTCTACGGTCGTGTGCGGGCGATTCCGGAGATCCGCAGCACGAATTTTAACATCCGTTCCGGGGCAGAGCGCATCGCGCTCAACACGCCCGTGCAGGGCACGGCGGCGGATATCATCAAGCTGGCAATGCTGCGTGTGGACGAGGCACTGCGTCGTGAGGGGCTGCGCGCACGGCTTCTTTTGCAGGTACACGACGAGCTGATCGTTGAGTGCCCGCGCGAGGAAGCGGCGGACGTTGCGGCGCTGATCACGCGCGAGATGGAACACGCGGCCGAGCTGCGCGTGCCGTTGGTCGCGGAGGCGAAAATCGGGGAAAGCTGGTTTGAGGCGAAATGATTGTTGCGATGAATGCCGGCCATGTGCCGCAGATCGCAGCGCTGGAAAAGCGCTGCTTTACCGACCCGTGGAGCGAGGCTTCCGTCGCTTCGGAGCTGGAAAATCCGCTCAGCCTGTGGCTTGTTGAGGAGCGCGAGGGCGTTGTTGCGGGCTATATCGGTTCGCAAAGCGTCCCGCCGGAGGCGGATGTCATGAATGTTGCCGTTGCACCGGAATTTCGGCGGCAGGGTGTCGCTTCCGCGCTGTTGAGTGCACTTGCTGCCCGGCTTGCCGTGCAGGGCATCCGTTCGTTGACGCTGGAGGTGCGTGTGTCCAATGCAGCGGCGCGCGCGCTGTATGCCGCCTTTGGCTTTGCCGAGGTTGGACGGCGGAAAAACTATTATCTTGAGCCGAAAGAGGATGCTCTCATTCTCAGAAAGGAGCTTAGCGATGCTGATTCTTGCCATTGAATCCTCCTGTGACGAGACTGCCGTCGCGCTGGTGCGCGACGGGCGGACGGTGCTGACCGACTGCATTTCCTCCCAGGTTGCGCTGCATCGGGAATACGGCGGCGTCGTGCCAGAGATTGCTTCACGCAAGCATGTGGAGGCAATTTCCGCGCTTGCAGGGCAGGCGCTCCTGCAGGCAGGCGTATCGCGCAGCGACATCGACGCCGTGGCGGTGACCTATGCGCCGGGACTGATCGGCGCACTGCTGGTCGGCGTGAATTTCGCCAAAGCCGCTGCGCTGGCGCTGGATGTGCCGTTGATTCCCGTTCATCATATCCGCGGGCATATCGCGGCGAATTATCTGGCCTATCCCGATTTGCAGCCGCCGTTTCTTTGTCTGGTCGTCTCCGGCGGTCACACGCTGCTGGTTGATGTGCGCGATTATACCGACCTTTGCATTCTCGGCGGCACGCGCGACGATGCGGCAGGGGAGTGCTTTGATAAGGTCGCGCGGCTTTTGGGAATGCCGTATCCCGGCGGAGCGGCGCTTGACCGCGCGGCGCAGGGCGGCGACGAAGGGCGTTACGCGCTGCCGCAGCCGAAGCTGTCCGGAAATCCGCTCGATCTGTCGTTCTCCGGCCTGAAAACGGCGGCGGTCAATCTGATCCATAATATGCAGCAGAAAAACGAGCCGATTGATGTACCGGGATTGTGCGCAAGCTTCTCTTCGGCAGTGTGCGACATGCTTGCACCGCGCACATTGCTGGCATTGGAGCAGACCGGACGAAAAACACTTGCCGTGGCCGGAGGGGTAGCGGCCAACAGCCGTATCCGAGCGGCGTTGGAGCGCGAGACGACGCGCCTGGGCGTTCGGCTGTGTATGCCGCCTCTGTCGTTGTGCGGCGATAACGGTGCGATGATCGGTGCGCAGGCCTATTACGAATACCTTGCGGGAAATCTTGCCGACCAGACGCTCAACGCCTACGCCACGAAATCTATGGAAGGCGAGCGGCTGTAAAATGACATTAAAATGCCCGACCGAGCGCCTGCCGGTCGGGCATCTGCATTTGTAAAGAGGGCAATTTTTTTGAAAAATTGCACAAATTTTTAGGGCTCCCAAAAATTATGTCAATCGGGTTTAACCGACAAATATTCAGAATATTCGGAATGGCGGAAAAACGGATGAAAAATCGACCTATTTGGAGCTTTTCAAGCCCAATGCCTGTGCAAAAAGCTGTGCATCGTGTGTATAACTATTGGGAAATCTGCCGATAAGTCGGATTATGGTAAACAAAAATAATTCTTGACAAACGAAAACGGCACCTCCACGTGGGAGGTGCCGTAAAGCAATCTATTCCGTTTGTGCAAGTGCACGGGCGGCGGCCAGTTCCTCCGAAGTACCGTCAACGGTGGCGCGTGCGGCGAGCAGAAGCGTCTGAAGCTCGGCAAAAGAGGTACCGATAGCGGCAGTTACGGCTCCGATGTCCTGTGTGGCGCGTTGCAGCTTCCGCTCGGCCTGCGCGTAGATCTGCTTCATTTGCTCTGCGCTGTGCGCGGCGCGCTCCTGCGCTTTCCGCTCGGCCTGTTCCGCCCGGCGATATGCGGCAAGCTCCTGTGCATGGAGCGTTTCCGGCTCGGCGGACTTTTCGGATGTCTGCGGCGGTGTTTCGTTCGGCTTTGCGTTTCGGGCTGCCTCCTCCAATGCGGCGATTTGTTCCTGCAGACGCAGATTTTCCTCACGGAGCAGACGCATTTTACGCTCATGTTCGGAGGTAAGCGCTTGAATAAACTGCGCCACGTCGCTGCGGTTAAAGCCATGCAAAGCGCTGCGGAATTGTCCCATCGGAACGGCCATGTGATTTCCCTACCTTCCGAAATCGCCGCAATACGGCGAATTTCATCATTTCCCGCTTATTATAGCATGGAGAAGTGTAGAAAACAACCCTTTTCTGCATAAAAACGCCCACGCTTCCGAGAAGAAGCGTGGGCGGAATTCATCGATCAGTTGACGATGCGGCGGGCGGTCATATAGTTCCTCGCATAGTAGGATTCCGAGAGACTGGAGATGATCACACCCTGCCGGGAATTTGCGGCATGGACAAAGCGCCCGTCGCCGATATACATTCCGACATGGAAGGCAACGCTGCCGCTGCCAAAGAACACCAGATCGCCGGGCTGGAGCTCGCTATAGCGTATGTAACGACCGTTGGCGAGCTGGCCGGTGGCGCCGCGGTTAATCGAGTAACCGAATTGACCATAGACATAGTACATCAAGCCGGAGCAGTCGAAGCCGTAGCTCGGATTCTGCGCGCCGTAGATATACCGATAACCAACGAAACGCTGGGCAAATTCGCAAATGAGCCTGCCAAGCTGAGATTCGTACACATAGCCCGCAAGTTGCGCCAGCGGGGAGACGGAGGCGACGACGCGCGTATCTGCGATGTCGTACTCCAGTGAGGCCTCTTCGTCAAAAGCGGCGCGGCAGGGAACGTCAACGGACTCCGGAGAGCCGCTCTCAACGGAGACGACCCTGTTACCCGGATCATGCGCAAGATCAATACCGCCTTCGGTAGCCAGACGCAGAAGCTCAATATGCATCGAGTCGTTCTTTGCGGCGTAATCCACAGGCATCCAGTTTGTCAGCCGCGCGACGGCGGAGGCGGCACGCTGTGCCAGAGAGCGGGTGGCTGCAGGGACAATCGTGACCGGCGGAGCCGCGCCGGGGACGAGCAGGAAGGCCGCAAGTGCGGCGACGATAAGCAAAAGGGCACAGAGCACCCTGATTTGCCGTTTCATGGCAGAACCTCCCGTGGTTCCAGATTATTTTGCGCTGAGGGCTCGCTCGAGCCAAACGCAGCCAACATCCAAAGCGGCGTAAAGCCCATCCTTCTCGGTCTTCTTTACCACGCGGTCGCGCAGCTTGGCGTTCGGGTCGGTGCGCTGAAGCTGCACGCTGACCTTCGTTGCCAACTCAAGATCCTCGAGCTGTTTGGTTTCCAAAATTTGCAGCATGACGATGTACTCGTCAGCCATTGAACCGTAATAGAGTTGATTGTCCTTTCGCAGCAGGGGGCGACCCTTGTACATCAGGACATTTTGTGTATCGGACATAGATACCTCCAAACGCTGTAACCGAATTGTAACACATAGCAACCGGTTTGTCAATAAGTTTTTTCGGGTTTGATAGAATTGGATGTTGGATGTTATGGGAGATCCTGCACAAAGGGGGAGCCGGCACGCTCCCCCTTCGTTTTTCAGTCGAACAGATAGTGCCGAACAAGCTCCTGAAGGAGCTCGTCCCGGTCGAGCTTGCAGATCAAACTGCGCGCCCCGTTATGATTGGTAATGTAAGTCGGGTCTTCGGAGAGAAGATATCCGACGATCTGGTTGATCGGATTGTAACCCTTTTCCGTCAGAGAACGGTAGACCTCCATGAGAATTTGCTTCATTTCCTCCTGGCTGTCATCCGGCACGGAAAACTTAATGGTGTTGTGCTCCAATTCGCCCGCCTCCTTTGTCTTTCTCTACGCATAATATAGCCGAATTATGCGCCAAAGTAAAGAGGAATCGCGCAGATTTTATAAAAAGTTTACCGAAGTGACGCGCCCAGCGCCTTCACGCGCTCCAAAACCGCAGAAATTACGGCGTCGGAGTCGGCGTCGGTGAGCGTGCGCTCGTCGGAGCGGAGCGTCAGACGGAAGGCAAGACTCTTTTTGCCCTCCGGAATTCCCTTGCCGCGGTAGATGTCGAACAGGCGGATCGAGCGCAGCAGCGGACCGCCCGCTTCGTCGATGGCCTTTTCCAGCTCCGCGACGGTTTTGCTTTCGTCGCAGACGAGAGCCAGATCGCGCGTGACAGCGGGGTATTTCGGAAGCGGCTGATAGGTTCTTTCGGGCTTTTCCAGCTTGGCAAGCGCCGTGAAGTCCAGCTCCGCAGCATAGATCTCTGCGTCGATGCCGTAATTCCCGGCAACAAGCGGGTGGATTTGCCCGAAGCAGCCCAGATCGATGCCGGAAACGAACAGGCGCGCGCAGCGGCCGGGGTGGAAGGCGGGGTTGCCGGTCTCGGCGACGTAGTCGCCCGCGGGGAGATTCAGCTTGTCGAGCAGAGTTTCGATCTCGCCCTTGAGCGAGAAGAAGTCCTCCCCCTCGCCGTAGGTGCCCAGTACCAGATGCTTCGGTTCGTCGGGCAGTGTGCGGCCTTCGTGCGGCAGATAGACCTTGGCCAGCTCATAAAGCTTCACTGCGTCGTTGTGATAGTTGTAGTTTCGTGCGAGAATGGCAAGCATGGACGGCAGCGCGACGGTGCGCATGATTGACGCATCCTCGCCGAGCGGGTTCTGAATACGCAGTGCTTTGCGCAGCGGGCTGTCCTGCGGCAGGCGGATCAGGTCAAAGATCGACGGCGAAACGAAGGAATACGTGAGGATTTCGCTGTAGCCGAGGCTGCGGCAGAGACTTCCCGCCAGATTTTCGAAGACCATTGTTCCGGTATAGCCGCCCTCGGCGGTTGCGCTGCGGAAGGCGGTGGTGGGAATGTCGTTATAGCCGAACAGACGACCGACCTCCTCGGCGATGTCCGCACACTGCACCAGATCCGGCCGCCAGGACGGAACAAGAATCCGTCCGTTTTCGACGGGAACCTCCAGACGGCGCAGATATTCGACCATCTCCGTCTCGGAGATGTTTGTGCCGAGCAGACGGTTGATGCGCTCCGGCTCCAGCGGGAGCGTGCGCGCTTCGGGGACATAGTTCAGCACGTCGATCATTCCGTCGAGCACTTCACCGGCGCCAAGCAGCTCCACAAGCTCACAGGCGCGGTTGACGGCGGGGAGTGTCAGCAGCGGGTCGATGTTCTTTTCAAACTTGCCGGAGGCCTCTGTGCGCATTCCGAGTGCGAGCGCCGTCTGGCGAATGGAGGTACCGTTGAAATTGGCGGATTCAAACACGACGTCTACGGTGTCGTCGACGATCTCGCTGTTTTCACCGCCCATGATGCCGGCAAGGCCGATGGGCTTTTCTCCGTCGGCGATGACCAGCATTCCCGGGGTAAGCGCTCTGGGGGTGCCGTCGAGTGTCGTCAGTGTTTCGCCTGCGACGCTTTCGCGCACGACGATCTTCTTCGAGCCGATATAGCGGTAGTCGAAGGCGTGCAGCGGCTGTCCGTATTCCAGCATGACGTAGTTCGTAATGTCTACGATATTGTTGATGGGGCGCACACCGTTGGCGCGGAGGCGCTGCCGCAGCCACTTCGGCGAGGGTGCAATTTTCACGTTACGGACCATGCGTGCGGTGTAGCGGTTGCACAGCGCCTCCGCCGGAACCTCCACGTCCAGAAGCTCCGCCAGTTCGCCCTTACCGCCGCCGCGCACAAGCGGCTCGTGGTGCTTCATCGGACGGTCAAAGGCGGCGGCAGCTTCGCGGGCAAGGCCGATAATGCTGTAGCAGTCCGGACGGTTGTTGGTGATCTCAAAATCAACAACGGTATCGTCGTTGCCGATGACGGCATTGATGTTGTCGCCGGGCTTGCAATCCTCCTCAAGGATGAAAATGCCGTCCTCAATGGCGTAGGGGAAATCGTTGCGCGTCAGCTCCAGCTCCTTGAGCGAGCAAAGCATACCGTCCGAGCGTTCTCCGCGCAGCACGCCGCTGCGAATCCGTACACCGCCGGGCAGCTTCGCACCGTCAAGCGCAGCGGGGACAAGGTCGCCCTGATGCACGTTCTGCGCGCCGGTAACGATCTGCACCGGTTTTTCCGCGCCGACATCGACCTGACAGATCCACATATGATCCGAATCGGGGTGACGCACGACGGATTCCACACGACCGACGACCACGTTTTCGATCTCTGCGTCAAGTCGCTCATAGGTTTCGACCTTCTGGCCGGCGACGGTCATCGTTTCAACGAATTCCTTGTCGGAAATATCCCGGAGGTCAACGAATTCCTCATTGATCCATTTTCTGTTCAGTTTCATAATGCCGCACCTCCTTAGAATTGGGACAGGAACCGGATATCGTTATCAAAGATAAGCCGCAGATCATTGAGCCGCAGGCGGCCCATTGCCATGCGTTCCAGACCGATGCCGAAGGCGAAGCCGGAGTATCTGTTCGGGTCGATCCCACAGCCTGCAAGCACCTTCGGGTGCACCATGCCTGCGCCGAGAAGCTCGATCCAGCCCTCGCCGTGGCAGGTGGAGCAGACCTGACCGCCCGTCTCGCCCGTACCGCGGCACTTGAAGCACTGCATATCGACCTCGCAGCTCGGCTCCGTAAAGGGGAAGTGGTGCGGACGGAAGCGCACGACGGCGTCTTCACCGTAGAGCCGCTTAATGAGTGTTTCCAGCGCGCCCTTCAGGTCGCCCATTGTAATGCCTTCGTCGATGACCAGTCCTTCGATCTGGTGGAACATCGGCGAGTGTGTCGCGTCGGCCTCATCCTTACGGAACACGCGGCCGGGGGCAAGAATACGGATGGGGGGCTTCTGGCTTTCCATTACGCGCACCTGCATGGGACTGGTCTGTGTGCGCAGCAGGACGCTGTCATCGTCGTCAAAGTAGAAGGTGTCTGAGCGGTCGCGGGAGGGGTGTCCTTCCTCAATGTTGAGCTTTGTAAAGTTGTAGGCAGCCTCCTCGACCTCCGGGCCGTCAACGATCCGGTAGCCCATACCGATGAAGATCTCCTTGACCTCCTGCAAAACCCGATTCATGGGATGCTGATGCCCCAGCTCAATCTGCCTGCCCGGCGCGGTCACGTCGAGTGCTTCGGCGGCCAGACGGCGCTCCAGCGCTGCGGCCTCCAGTTCCCGGCGGCGCTGCTCCAGCGTTTGCTCCAGGGCGGCGCGGACGTTGTTGGCAAGCTGGCCCATCACGGGGCGCTCTTCGGCGGAGAGCTTGCCCATCTGCTTGAGCAGAGCGGTCAGCTCGCCTTTCTTGCCCAACACGCGCACGCGCACCGCGTCAAGTGATGTTCCGTCGATCGCGGCATGGATCTGCTCCAATGCCTGCGATTTGATCTGTTCGAGTTGTTCTCTCATATCGGTCTCCTTTGAAAGAATTTACGGAATAAAAAACGCCCTCCGCCCCACATCGGGACGAAAGACGAAGCCTTCCGCGGTACCACCCGCAATTCGCGGCCGATACCGCGCACTCTGACCTGTAACGGAGCGACCCGTCCCCGCCTACTTGCAATGCGTTAAGCGAGGAAGCTCACGGGAGAAAGCCGACAGCGTTCACGGCGGACGGATCGCAGCGCCCCGTCCTCTCTGGAGCCGTGGGATAACGGGGCGGCAGCCCGGTCATAGCCTGTTTGCCGGAGACGCCGCAGACGATGCGATGCCTCCGCTTTCATTGCAGTCTATTCTAACACACTTTTTCCTGTTTTGCAAGGGACAAAGTACATATTTCCCCGCGCGGAGCATAGGATTTTGTGCGCGGCCTGTCCGCGACATCCGGAAAGGTTGTGATTGCTTTGAAAAAATCGCTTGCCTGTCTGCTGTTCCTTTGCCTGTTGCTTACGGCCTGCGCGCGGGGGGAAAGTCCGCTTCAGTCCGCCGTGGATTTCCGCGCGGGCCTGATCTCTGCGGGCGGCTGCACGTTCCGTGCGGAGGTGCGGGCGGATTTCGGCAGCTTCGTGCAGGACTTTGTGCTTGACTGTGACGTTCGCAGCGACGGGACGGCGCGGCTGTGCGTCGTCTCGCCGGAGACGATCGCGGGCATTTGCGCCACTGTAACCGAGAGCGGCGGAAAGCTGGAATATGACGGCCTTGCACTGGATTTCGGTCTGCTGGCCAACGGCAATGTCAGTCCCGTTGCTGCGCCCGCGCTGGCCGCGGCGGGCTGGATGGAGGCGTTTATCTCGGCGGCAGGCGCGGACGGCGAGTATTACCATGCCTCGTATCTGAAAAATTATGACGAGAAGGAAATTTTAATTGACACATGGATGAAAAACGGCGTACCATTTTGTGTCGAGCTGTGCTATAATAATCAGCGAATTTTGCGAATGAACCTTTCGGACTTCAAACTGCATTGAAGGAAGTGGCGTATGAATTATCTCAAAAGAACATGGGCCGAGGTCTCGCTCGACCATCTCAATCATAATTATCTTGCGCTGCGCGAAAAGCTTCCCCGAGGCTGTCGCTTTTTGGGTGTGGTCAAGGCGGATGCCTACGGCCACGGCGCCGTTCCGATCAGCCGGCACCTGTGCGAGCTGGGGGCAGAGTATCTCGCCGTATCGAATATTGAGGAGGCCGTGCAGCTTCGGCGCGGCGGTATTCGCGGACCGATCCTGCTGCTTGGTTACACGCCGCCGTTCTACACGGCGGATCTGGCGGCAATGAACCTCATTCAGGAGGTCCACAGTCTGGATTACGCTCAAGCACTCAATGAGCGCCTGAGCGGGACGCATCGCCGTTTGCGCATACATATTAAGCTCGATACCGGAATGTCCCGCCTTGGTTTCTTTGCCTACGACCACGAGCGGACGCTCGATGAGCTGCGGCAGGTGGCAAAATTGGAGCATTTGCGTATTGAGGGAGTGTTCACCCACTTCCCGACGGCCGACTCGACCGCTCCGGAGGACGCTGCATTTACGCGCCTGCAGTTTGAGCGCTTCATGCGAATGCTTGAGGCCATGAAGGGCGTGGGCATCGAGCCGGAGATCCGCCACTGCTGCAACAGCGGCGCAAGCATCCTCTATCCGGAGTACGCGCTGGATATGATCCGTCCCGGGATTGCCACTTACGGCATCCCGCCTGCGCCGGAGCTGGCGGGGCGATTGGATCTGCGGCCGGTGATGCAGCTTCGCAGCACGGTCTTTCAGGTTCGCGACTATGATGCCGGGATCGGCGTCAGCTATGGCCGTGCCTATACGACGCCTGCGCCGGAACGCATTGCCGTTGTCGGCATTGGCTATGCCGACGGACTGTACAGAAGGCTGTCCGGCAGGGTGGAGTTCCTGCTGCACGGGAAACGGGTTCCGCAGGTTGGCAGAATTTGCATGGATATGTGCATGGTGGACGTCAGCTCCGTGCCGGACACGAAGCCGGGCGACGTTGTGACCGTGTTCGGCGACGACGGCGACGCGCATATCGGCCTTGATGAGCTGACGCAGAAGCTCGATACCATTCCCTATGAGCTTCTGTGCGGGATCAACAAGCGCATCCCGCGTATTTTCCTCGACGGAGAAAATCAGACCGAGGTGCTGCAATACATCGTATGATCCGGCATAGAATGAATCGGAGCTTCCGCTGAATAAATCCGGCCCGCGCGTGGGAGAATAAGACTACCGCCGCTACATAAGCCTTGTGTGGCGCGGAGTCTGACGCACGGAGCGTGAAACCTATGGATACGAGCGTGAAACGAGGCGATATTTTCTATGCAGACCTCAGTCCGGTGGTCGGCAGCGAGCAGGGCGGCACACGCCCGGTGCTTATCGTGCAGAACGATACCGGCAACAAATATTCCCCGACGGTGATTGCCGCGGCGATCACCAGCCAAACCAATAAGGCCAAGCTGCCGACGCATATCGAGCTTTGCGGAAAAGCCGTCGGCCTGACGAAGGACTCCGTCGTCCTGCTTGAGCAGATCCGGACGATCGATAAGCGCCGCCTGCGAGAGCATATGGGAAGACTGGACGAGAGCATGATGAACCGTATCGATACGGCCATCGCCGTCAGCTTCGGCCTGCCGCAGAACTGAAAACTCCGCACGATTTTTCGTGCGGATACATATTTCGTTCCCACGGCACATAGAGTGTGCGGGAGGGATCGACATGGAATGGAACATTTATGAGCAGGGCGAGACGATCGGCACGCTGACCGCCGAGCAGGACGGACTGTTTTTGCGCTTTTTCTGCAGGATCACGCAGCAGCCGGAACGGCTTCGCCGCGTTTTCGCCCTTTCCGGGTGGGAGGCGGAGTACCTGGGCATTCCCGGCCCGGACGGTATTCTGCACGCGCAGATTCCGTCGGCACATCTGTCTGCGGGTGTGAGCGGTGCGGCAGCCTCCGTGCAGCCCCGAGGACAGTGGGTGCCGTGGTGCGGAGCGCTTGACGGTGTGATGCTCACGGACGCAATGCTGCTGCACACGGCGGAGGGCATGACGCTTGCGCTGCCGCCGGAGACGATGCTGTCTTTCCCGGCATGGGCGGGGCAGGCAGAGCCTCTGCGCCTGTGCGGCCGTGACATGGCGGCGTTGCCGCTGAGTACAAACGGAGACGTTCTCCTAAGAGATACAGACGGAGGAAACGGAAATGAAACGGATGCTGTGCCTGATTTTGGCACTGGGCTGTCTGATGACCCTGTTGCCGGCGACGGCTTCGGCAGCACAGACGAAAAAACTGATTGCTCTGACCTTTGACGATGGGCCGGGCGGCCCGACGCCACGACTGCTCGACGGTCTGGCGGAGCGTGGGGTGCGCGTAACATTTTTTATGCTCGGCCAATGCGCTGCCAATGCGCCGAAAACGGTGCGCCGCGCCTTTGAGGAGGGGCATGAGATTGCCTCGCATACCTATAAGCACTATCAGCTCACTGCGAAGGACGACGCTGTAGTCCGCGAGGAGGTTGAGCGCACGGATGCAACGCTCGACGAGATTCTCGGCATGGATCTGGACTACCTGATCCGCCCGCCCTATGGAGCGACGAATGAGCGGGTGCTCGGACTGCTGGGTGCGCCGGCGATCATCTGGTCGGTCGATACGCTAGACTGGAAATACCGCGATGCGACGCATGTCTGCAACGAGATTGTCAGGGGGGCCTACAACGGGGCAATCGTCCTGTGTCACGACATTCATTCGACGACCGTGGACGGTGCGCTGGCTGCCGTTGATATTCTGCTTGCACGGGGCTATGAGTTTGTTACCGTCAGCGAGCTGTACCGCCGCCGCGGTGTGACGATGGAAAACGGCGTTCGCTACAATTCCTGTAAGCTTGACGAGAGCGACCTCGGCGGCGTGGAGTCGCCCGATGCGTCCGTGGAGCAGGTGCTCGGCGGCTACTGCCTGACGCTTGCTTCCGCGCAGGGGGCAAGGCTGTATTATCGCCTTGACGAGGACGAGACATTTTATGAGTACACGGAACCGGTGACGCTGGAGGGCGGGCATACGGTCACCGCCTACGCCGCCTTCCGCCTGAACGGCGGACGCAGCGAAGCGGCTCGCGTTTCCACGGGCGAGGCGGCAACCGCGCCGAAGCCCGGCGTGCGGGTTTCGGAGGGACGCATCGTGCTCTCTTTCCGGGAGGGCGCGGGTGCGTTCTATACGACGGACGGCACGGTGCCGACGGCGGCCTCCGCGCGGTACTCGCAGCCCATCGAGGCCTTTGACGGTACGCTGCGTATTTTGCCTGCCTGTCCGGGCGGCAGCGGCACGCCATACGCCTATACGGTTTGTAGGGAAGGGTGGCTGCTCGGTGACGTTCTGGCGGAACGAAAGATTGAACGGACTGCCGGTTGTGCCATCTTCCTGGGGGTTTACAGTACGCTGGATACGGTGTCCGGAAAATGAATACGGAGAAAGCAGCGGGGCTGCGCCGATTGGCGCAGCCCCGTGTATTTCGTTTTTCTTACCTGTGGTATAGCTTCTTGGTCTGATAGACCGGTTCCGCCGTGAGGTTCATGCCGAGCTTGTTGAGAACATTTTCGTCCACCTGCGAGAGAATGACGGAGGAGTGAATCTGGCAGCCCTTGAGTTCGCTGAGCTTGTTCAGCGCCAGCGCCGCCGTGGGATTTGTTACCGCGCTGATGGCGAGGGCAATCAGCACCTCGTCGGTGTGCAGGCGTGGATTGTGGTTGCCCAGATGTCCCGTCTTGAGCGCCTGGATCGGCTCGAGCACGGTGGGAGAAATGAGCTGGATGGAGTCGTCAATGTGTGCCAGACGCTTCAGAGCATTGATCAGCGCCGCAGAGGAAGCGCCGAGCAGAGAAGAGGTCTTTCCGGTGACGATCGAACCGTCGGCAAGCTCGATTGCCGTAGCGGGCGCACCCGTTTTTTCGGCGAGCGCGACGGCCGGTGCGACACAGGCGCGAATCGACGGCTCCAGCCCGCAGGAGTTCATCAGCATCTCCAGCTTATGTACCTGTACGCTGTCCGCCGTGCCCTTGCGAACGCCGCAGCGGGCGGCGTAGTAACGCCGAACGATCTCCTGCAGCGAGGCTTCTCGGCAGACCTCGTCATCCGTAATGGCGTAAGCGATCATATTTACACCCATGTCCGTCGGGCTGCGGTAGGGGCTTCTGCCGTAAATACGGCGGAAGATCATGTCCAGTACGGGGAAGATCTCAATATCGCGGTTATAGTTGACGGTCGTTTCGCCGTAGGCCTCCAGATGGAAGGGGTCGATCATATTGACGTCGGACAGATCGACCGTTGCAGCCTCATAGGCCAGATTGATCGGATGCTTGAGCGGCAGATTCCAGACGGGGAAGGTCTCGAATTTGGCATAACCCGCGGCGACGCCGCGGCGGTGTTCATGGAAGAGCTGGCTCAGGCAGGTGGCCATCTTGCCGCTGCCGGGCCCCGGGGCGGTGACGACAACGAGCTTGCGTGTTGTTTCAATAAAATCGTTTCTGCCGAAGCCGTCGTCCGAGACGATCAGCGGCAGATTGGTCGGGTAGTCGGCGATGGGGTAGTGGCGGTAGGTCCGCACGCCGAGATTTTGCAGCTTGTGCTCAAACTGTTCCGCCGCATGCTGCCCCGCAAACTGCGTCAGAACGACGCTGCCGACATACAGCCCGTAACCGCGGAAGGCGTCGATCAGGCGCATGACGTCAAGATCGTAGGTGATGCCGAGATCTCCGCGCACCTTGCTTTTTTCAATGTCGTTGGCGTTGATGGCGATAATGATCTCCGCGTCGTCCTTCATCTTCAGCAGCATCTGCATCTTACTGTCCGGCTGGAAGCCGGGAAGCACGCGTGAGGCATGGAAATCATCGAACAGCTTGCCGCCGAATTCCAGATAGAGCTTGCCGCCAAAGGACTCGACGCGTTCGAGAATACGCTGCGTTTGCAGCGAGAAATACTTTTCGTTGTCAAAACCGATCTTCATGTATCTGACCTCCTCAATTCCACACGATATTGTACCATGCCGCCCGGCGGAACACAAGATATTTTTCCGTAACCGCCGAAAAGAAAAATAAAAAAAGGGGCTTGATTTTTACGTTGCGTTCTGCTAGAATACTTAGGCAACCTAACTAATTTTGAGCTTTTCAGAAATGAGGTGGTCCGGTGCTTTTCGGTAAGCATATCAATCGCTACTATTTCAGGTACCTGCCTGCACTGCTGCTCGGTCTTGCGTCGCTGATTCTGGTGGATTACGTTCAGCTTGTGATCCCGGAGCTGTACCGCATGGTCGTCAACGGCATCAACGACGGCTCCGTACTGGTGGACGGCGTCCGTGTCCCGTTCGATATGGACTTCCTGCTCGAACGGATCTGCCGTCCGATGCTCGTCGTGATCCTGCTTTTGATTCTCGGACGCTTTTTGTGGCGTATCTGTTTCTTCGGCAGCGCCATCAAGGTGGAGACGGATCTGCGCAGTCGGATGTTTGCCCGCTGCGAATCGCTGTCGCAGCAGTACTATCAGGTCAACAAGATCGGCAATCTTATGTCTTTCTTTACCAACGACCTGGATACCGTTCAGGAGTGCTTCGGCTCCGGACTGATGATGTTCTGCGACGCGCTGTTTTTGCTGATCCTTGCGGTATCAAAAATGCTGCGCATGAACATTCTGCTGTCGCTTTTGTGCCTGATTCCGATGGCGCTCCTGCTGGCAGTGAGCACGATCGTCGGCAAATACCTTCAGGACAAGTGGCGCATCCGTCAGGAGCGCTATTCCGAGCTTTCCGACTTCTCGCAGGAGAACATCTCGGGTATTTCCGTAATCAAGGCTTTCGTCAAGGAGACGAAGGAGCTGATGTTCTTCCGCAAGCTCAATGTGGAGAACGAGGAGGCAAACGTCCGCTACACAAAGGCGTCCATGATGCTGAATATTCTGGTGCAGCTCTTTGTGGAATCTGTGATCTGCGTTATTCTGGGCTACGGCGGTTATCTTGTCTGGAAGGGCACGTTTGATGCCGGCCAGCTTGTGGAGTTCATCGGCTATTTCACCGCGACGGTCTGGCCGGTCATGGCCGTGTCGGAGCTGATCGAAATGCGCTCGCGCGGTAAGGCCTCCCTGCAGCGCATCGGCGAGCTGCTCGACGCGCAGCCGGATGTGCGCGACCGGGAAAACGTGGAGCCGGTCGAGCGGATCAACGGCGATATTGAATTCCGCAACCTGACCTTCCGCTACCCCGGCGGCGAATTTGACGTTCTGCAAAACGTCTCCTTCCACATTGGCGTAGGCGAGAGCGTGGGCCTCATCGGCAAGACCGGCTCCGGTAAGACGACGCTGGTCGATCTGATCCTGCGTACCTACAACGTACCGGACGGCACGCTCTATCTCGATGGGAAGGACATCAACGCCATCCCCATCCATACCGTGCGGCAGTACGCCGCCTATGTGCCGCAGGACAACTTCCTGTTCAGCGACACCATCGCAAACAACATCGCCTTTGCGTCGGATTCCAGCGACTCCGACGCCGTGCAGGGCGCGGCAAAGATGGCGGACGTCCACGACAACATCACGGGCTTTGCGCTTGCCTACGACACCGTCCTCGGCGAACGCGGCGTAACCGTCTCCGGCGGGCAGAAGCAGCGCATCTCCATTGCCCGCGCGCTGATGAAGAACGCGCCCATCCTGATTCTGGACGACTCCGTATCCGCGGTGGACGTGGATACCGAGCGCGTGATTCTGAACAATCTGCGCGAGCAGCGCAGGGGTAAGACCACGATTCTGATTGCGCACCGTATTTCCACCGTCGAGCAGATGAGCAAGATCGTTTTCCTCGACGACGGGCGGCTGGTTGCCGTCGGCACGCATGAGGAGCTGTACCGTACCTGCCCGGAATACCACGAAATGGTCGAGCTGCAAAAGCTCGACGAGGAGAAAAAAGCTGCGGAGGTGAACGACCATGCGTGAATATCTGCCGCTTTTGATCGTCGGCGCCGTAATCGGCGTGATCTCGATCATTTGCATCATTGCCTATTCGACCATCAAGGACGACAAAAAGGCCATCGGCTTTGAGCGCAACATGAAGGACTCCGAGCTGCTGCGCCGTCTGCTGCCCTATGCAAAGCGATATTGGAAGCGCTTTCTGGTTGTGCTGATTCTGATGCTCTTCTCCATTTCCTACAGCATTGCCTCGCCGCTGCTGATCGGCGGCATCGAGGAGATGATTAAAGACAGGTTTGAGCTGTCGCAGCTCTGGCGCGGCGTGGCCGTGTATGCGGGCTTTTTGATCGTCTCTCTGATCTGCGGTTATTTCCAGGCCATCCTGCTGCAAAAGACCGGTCAGCGTATCATCTCCGAGCTGCGTGAGGATCTGTTTATTCATATAGAGAATCTTTCCCACGCGCAGATTCACAGTATGCCGGTCGGCAAGCTCGTTACCCGCCTGACAAACGACACGAATGCAATCTCGCTGCTGTTTACAAACATCATTGTTACGCTTGTGCAGAACACCTTTGTGCTGCTGGGCGTAACGGTTGCGATGCTCATCAAGAATTACGCGCTTGCGCTGATGGTGCTGTGCTTTGCGCCGTTTATTCTGCTGTTTACCGTGATCTTCCGCAAGTTTTCCCGCAAAGCACACCGTAAGGTCAAGGACGGGACGACGGATATCAACACCTTTCTGTCGGAAAACCTTTCCGGTATGAAGGTCATCCAGATCTTCAACCGTGAGGAGCGCAAGCTTGCGGAGTTCAACGGGAAAAACGCCAGGCTCGGACGTGCCAAGCGCGATCAGATCTTTGTGTTCGGCATCTTCCGCCCGCTGGTGTATATGCTTTATGCCAGCTCCGTGCTCTGCCTGCTCTATCTCGGCGGCCGCGGCTATATCCGCAATACGACCTTTATGGGACAGGTCATCACCGGCGGCACGGTCGTCACGTTCTATATGTTCCTGTCGAAATTCTTCAACCCGCTGCAAAACCTTGCCGAGCAGTTCAACCGTCTGCAATCCGCTATGGCCTCGGCAGAGAAGATTTTCTCCATTCTTGATATTCGGCCCGATCTGGTGGATGCCCCCGACGCCGTCGATATCGACCATATCGAGGGCGACATTGAGTTCCGTAACGTCTGGTTTGCCTATGTCCCCGGCGAGTGGGTGCTGAAGGATGTGTCGTTTACCGTCAAGGCCGGGCAGACCGTCGCCTTCGTCGGTGCGACCGGCTCCGGTAAGACCACGATCCTCTCACTCATTTGCCGCAATTACGACATTCAGCAGGGGCAGATTCTGATCGACGGCATTGATATTCGACGCATCAAGATCGCCTCGCTGCGCCGCCGCTTCGGACAGATGCTTCAGGATGTGTTCCTGTTTTCGGGCACCATCCGCAGCAACATCGTCCTGCGCGAGGAGAATGTCAGCGACGAGGAGGTTATGGCCGCCTGCCGCTATGTCAATGCCGATCATTTCATCAACAAGCTCCATAACGGACTCGATGAGGAGGTGCGGGAGCGCGGCAACAACTTCTCTGCCGGCCAACGCCAGCTCCTGTCCTTTGCCCGCACCATTCTGCATAAGCCGGATGTCATGATTCTTGATGAGGCTACGGCCAATATCGATACGGAGACGGAGCTGCTGATCCAGGACTCGCTCAACCGCATGATGAACATCGGTACGATGCTGATCGTTGCACACCGCCTGTCTACGATCCAGCACGCGGACAATATCATCGTCCTGTCGCACGGAAAGATCGTCGAACAGGGGACTCATTTTGAGCTTCTGGCGCGAAAGGGCCGCTATTATCGGCTTTATCAGCTCCAGTTCGAGGATAAGCCGCCGCTGCCGGTCTGATCGTATTGCAAAGCCGCGCTCCGGGCTTCGGGGCGCGGCTTTTTAACACCCTGTGCGTTTCTGACACGGGGGAACAATTGATTCAACCGCCTCTTGAGCCGATTTTTCGACGGCTCAAGCATTGCCTGCTGTCAAATTTACGCACTTTACGGTACGATCAATGTGCCGCCGGGAAAAACCGGGACGGCGGAAAGGAATGAAAACCATATTTGATACGGTACGGATCGGAAAACGAATCGCAGGGCTTCGCAAGCGGAATAATATGACGCAGCTGGCGCTGGCGGATGCGATGGGTATCAGCTTTCAGGCGGTCTCCAACTGGGAGCGCGGCAATTCCATGCCGGACATCTCCAAGCTGCCGGAGCTGGCCAAGCTGTTTGGCACGACCGTCGATGCGTTGATCGGTCAGAGTAATCCGCTTGTGCTGCGCGCTGCGGCGGGCGAGCGGATCAATCTTCACGGCGCGGACGGCGAACAGCTTGCGGAGCTGGCGCTCCTCTCACGGCCGCATGAGGTCGAGGCCTATGCGCATGAGGTCGCTCCGGATGCGCTTGCGGATATTCTGCCCTACTTAAGTGCGGAGTCCGCCGGAAAGCTTGCGGAGCAATATGCCGCGTCGGTCGGATTGAAGGTGTACTTGCCCTACCTTACGACGGAAAAGATTGATGAACTGATGCTGCGCTGCTATGCCGAGGGAGGCGACGTTTCGGACTGCCTGCCCTATGCTTCGCCGCAGGCGATTGCGCGGCTTGCGGAGGAATACGAGAAAAAGGGGGACGGGGTTGGCGAGCTTCTCGCGTTTGCGGCAGCGGACGCGTTGCTTCCTGCCGCCGCGCGTGCGCTGAAGCGAGACGGCGTTGAGGCGCTGCGCCCATACCTGCCCTATCTCTCCGAGCGGGACATTCACAGGTTGATTCTTGATTCCCCCAAGGAGGAATAAACGAAGCGCAAACAAAATGCGGACGCAGAGTTCTCTGCGTCCGCATTTTGCTATGTCTCGCCTATGTTGCGAAATAACTGAAGTGCATATAGTCCTTGTAACCGCTGTGCCAGTAAATTCCCTGCGTGTAACCGTATTTTCGGAAAGCGCGTACGACGTCGCCGTCCGGCGGGATGGAATACGGATCCTCCCCCGGCTTCCAGTAGCTGCCGACGATGGCATTTCCGTCCGGGTCACAGTAGTAGTTCTCGTTGGGGTTAATGTCAATTGCCGTGCCGATGGTGTGCTCCGAGCGGCCGCCGTGGCTGAAACCGCCGAGGTAATGAATCGGGAATTTCTCTGAACCGTGATAAATCTCGTCGAAGATCGCCGCGATGGTTTCGGCCATATTTTTGTGGACATAAACATTCCATGTCTTGGTGATCTTGTTGCCGTCCGAGCCGAAGTCCCAAGCCAAAACCGTCACGCGCACCATATCCTGCGAAGCGGCGTTATAGTCGTGAGAGCCGTTGCGGTAGTAGTACATTCTCGGATCGTCTACGACCTCGCCGAAAACGCGCATACACTTTTCGCTGTAGCTCTCGTTCTCGCTCGCCAGATCGCCCGCAGTGACACGGAATTCACAAACGGCCGTGACGCCGTTTTCGGCATAGGCAACGATTGAGGCGCTGCCTTTTCCGCGTGCCGTTACGATACCGCGCTGATTGACGGTAACGACGGTTTCATCGGTGGAGTACCAGTAGACGGAGGTGGCAATGAGCGCTTCGACCGGCGAGATATCGTAGCCGAGCGTATAGACGTCGCCGGCGCGAAGCTGCACCGAAGCGGCAGAGAGTGTGAGAGAAGTCGGAAGAATCAGATCGCTGTCAATGTGGAGACTATGGTAGATGCGGCTGATAAGCGCCGCCGCCTCCGCGCGAGTCACCGTCTGTGCAGGACGGAAAACGGAGGCGACCGCCTCACTGTCTGCACCGAAGAAAAGCCCGAGCCTGCTGAAAATTTCTATGTATTCAATATATTCTTCATCGGCGGAGTTGAGATCCGTGAAAGTCGAGGGTGTATCCCGGACGCCGTCGGCAGGACGGTATTCATAGCCGTGAAGCGTCCCGAGACGGACGACGATACGAGCCGCCTCCTGGCGTGTGATCGGAGCGTCGGGACGGAAGCTTGAGCCGCGCACAAGGCGTGTTCCGCCGGCCCAGACGGCATAGGGTGTATAGAATTGCCCCCCGCCGACATCGGAAAACAGGTCGGAAGCCGCGGCGTGCGTCCAGAGGGTTGTATCAATACCGGCGAGACGTCCGAGCGCGGTGACAAACATGGCGCGCGTCATGGGTGCTTCGGGAGAGAACGTCGTCTCGGAAGTGCCGTTAAAAAAGCCGAGGCGCGTCACCTCTTCAATATATGAGGCGGCCCAATGGCCGTCGATATCGTGAAATTGCGCAGCGCCGACTGTGGGAACGGCCATGAGAAGCATTACAAATACCAGAAATAGCGAGAGATGGCGCTTTTTCAATGATAACAGCCTCGCTTTCCAATAGAAGATTCGGAGTGGATTCCTCCAAGCTCATAATACCTTTTTTCGACCCAAAATGCAAGCACTTTCCGCTGGAAATTCACGGGAGAAGGCTCTGCGAAAGGCAATTTCAAAAAAACCCGAAAAAAAGGAAAAAAAGGGGTTGACAAAGGGGGAGGAGTGTGGTATTATGTGCAAGCTGTCGCGAGAGAGCGGTCCGGAAGGGCGGCGGACAG